>NZ_JBJLSF010000067.1:0-26945 GCF_050871885.1 Kineococcus aridisoli
TCACCGAGCCGTTCCGCCAGTGGGTCGTCGAGGACGACTTCGCCGCCGGGCGCCCCGCGGGGGTGCGCGCCGGGGCCGGTCGGGAGGGGGTCGAGGGGTCGGGGGTGCCGGGGGGTGTCAGGCCGCCGGGGCCTGCGCCGCGTCGCGGCTCAGCTTGCCGCTGCGGCGGTCGGCGAGGTAGCTGCGCAGCTCCTCCTTGACCACCGGCGCCAGCACGTACAGGCCGATGATGTTGACCAGGGCGCAGACGAAGAGCATCGCGTCCGCCAGCGTCAGCACGGAGCTGAAGGTGAGGACGGAGCCGACGACGGTGAACAGGCAGTAGACGATCCGGAAGGTCAGCACGCTGGCCCTGGAGCGGCCCAGGAAGTGCGCCCACGCCTTCTCCGAGTAGTAGCTCCAGGTGATGAGCGTGGAGAACGCGAAGAGCGCCACGGCGATGGCCAGCACGATCGGGAACCAGGAGACGACGCTCTCGAAGGCGTCGGAGGTGAGCACCACGCCGTCGGCGCTGGTGCTGCCGGTCTCCGCGACCTCCGCGCGGGCGTCCAGCCAGCTCTGCGGGCTGGCGATGACGATCGTCAGGGCCGTCATGGTGCAGATGACCACGGTGTCGACGAACGGCTCCAGCAGGGCGACGAAGCCCTCGGAGACGGGCCGGCGGGTCTTGACCGCGGAGTGCGCGATGGCGGCGGAGCCGATGCCGGCCTCGTTGGAGAAGGCCGCGCGCTGGAAGCCGACGATGAGCGCGCCCAGCACGCCGCCGGCCACCCCCTCGGGGTCGAAGGCGCCGCTGAGGATCGCGCCGACGGCGTCCGGGACCCGGCCGACGTTGCCCAGGATCACCACGAGGCAGGCGGTGATGTACAGGATCGCCATGGCGGGCACCAGCTTGGAGGTGACCCGGCCGATGGAGGAGATGCCGCCCAGGATGACCGCGCCCACCAGGACCGCCAGGACGATGCCGAAGACGAGGGCCGCGCCGTCGCTGCCCAGGGGGCCGTCGTCGCCGCCGGTGACGTTGCGCACCTGCGCGAAGGTCTGGTTGGCCTGGAACATGTTGCCGCCGGCCACGCCGAAGAAGAAGATCGCCACGGCGAAGATCGCGGTCAGGACGGTGCCGACCCAGGTCACCTTCAGCTTGCCGAAGGCCACCTTGAGGTAGCGGAACGGCCCGCCGGTGACGGTGCCGTCGTCGTGGACCTCGCGGTACCTCACGCCCAGGGTGCACTCGACGAACTTCGTGCACATGCCCAGCAGGCCGGCGACGATCATCCAGAAGGTGGCGCCGGGGCCGCCGATGGTGACGGCGACGGCCACGCCGGCGATGTTGCCCAGGCCGACCGTGCCGGAGACCGCGCTCGTCAGCGCCTGGAAGTGGCTGACCTCGCCGGGGTCGTCGTCCCGGCTGAACCGGCCGCGGATGGTCTCCACGGCGACCTTGAGCCCGCGGACCTGGATGACGCCGAAGTACGCGGTGAAGACCAGGCCGGCCAGGACGAGCCAGCCGACGATGAGCGGGAAGGTCGCCCCGCCGATGCTCACCGAGTAGAAGACGACGCTGCTGAGGGCGTCGGCGACCCCGGAGAAGACGCTGTCGACGCTCGACTCGATGGTGGCGAGCGCCCCGCTGTCGGGTTCCACGGTGGTGGACGACCCGAGGGCGTGGAGGGCTGCGGATGGCATCCGGGCAGGGAAGCGCTTCGCAGGTGCGGCGTCAACCGCTACCCGCCGCGCCGGGCGATCCGCAACCCGAACGTCACCTGGCGCCTAGAGCTCGCGCACGGCGCCCGCCTCCACCACCAGCCGCCGCGTCGTCGTCACGGCCTCCAGCAGCCGGCGGTCGTGGCTGACGAGCAGCAGCGTGCCCGGGTAGCCCGCGAGCGCCTCCTCGAGCTGCTCGATGGCCGGCAGGTCGAGGTGGTTGGTGGGCTCGTCGAGGAACAGCAGGTTCACCCCGCGCGCCTGCAGCAGCGCCAGCGCCGCGCGGGTGCGCTCCCCGGGGGACAGGCTCGCCGCCGGGCGCCCGACGTGGGCGGCGCCCAGGCCGAACTTGGCCAGCAGCGTGCGGACCTCCGCGTCGGGCCACTCGGGGACGGCGTCGCCGAAGGCGCGGACCAGCGGCTGCTCGCCGAGGAAGAGCCCGCGCGCCTGGTCCACCTCGCCGACCTCGACCCCGGAGCCCAGCGCCGCCGTGCCGGCGTCGGGGACCAGCCGGCCCAGCAGCAGGTCCAGCAGCGTCGTCTTGCCGGCTCCGTTGGGACCGGTGACGGCGATCCGGTCGCCCGCGTCGACCTGCAGGTCCACCGGCCCCAGGGTGAAGGCGCCGCGGTGCACGAGCGCCCCGCGCAGCGTCGCCACGACCGAGCCCGAGCGCGGGGCGGCCGCGATGCTCATCTGCAGCTTCCACTCCTTGCGGGGCTCCTCCACGACCTCCAGCCGCTCGATCATGCGGTCGGTCTGGCGCGCCTTGGCGGCCTGCTTCTCGCTGCCCTCGCGCATCTTGGCGCGGATGTTCTTGTCCGGCTCGCCCTTGCGGACGGCGTTGCGCACGCCCTTGGCCATCCAGCCACGCTGCATCCGCGCCCGCGCCTCCAGCCCGGAGCGGGTGTCGGCGTACTCGTCGTAGGCCTCCCGGGCGTGCCGGCGCTGCACCTCCCGCTCGGCCAGGAACGCCTCGTAGCCGCCGCCGACGACGCGCACCAGCTGCTGGGCCAGGTCCAGCTCGACGACGCGGTCGACGGTGCGGGCCAGGAACTCCCGGTCGTGGCTGACCACGACGGCGGGTGAGCGCAGCTCGCCGACGAAGCGCTCCAGGCGCGCCAGGCCGTCCAGGTCGAGGTCGTTGGTGGGCTCGTCGAGCAGGAGGACGTCGTAGCGCGAGAGCAGCAGCGCGGCCAGCCCGACGCGCGCGGCCTGCCCGCCCGACAGCGCCGTCATCGCCAGCTCCACGTCGACCGACAGGCCCAGGTCGGCGAGGACCTCGCCGCGCCGCTCCTCCAGGTCGGCGCCGCCCAGGGCGAGCCAGCGCTCCAGCGCCAGCGCGTAGCGGTCGTCGGCGCCCGGTGCGCCCTCGCCCAGCGCGACGGCCGCCTCGTCCATCTCCCGCTGGGCGGCGTCCACGCCGGTGCGCCGGCCCAGGTGGGCGGCCACGCTCTCCCCGGGGCGGCGCTCGGGCTCCTGCGGCAGGTAGCCGACCGTCGCGGTCGGCGGGGACAGCGTCACCGTCCCGGCCTCCGGGCGCTCCAGCCCGGCCAGCAGCCGCAGCAGCGTCGACTTCCCGGCGCCGTTGGCGCCCACCAGGCCGACGACGTCCCCGGGGGCGACCACGAGGTCGAGGCCGGAGAACAGCGTCCTCGTCCCGTGGGCCGCGCCGAGGTCCTTGGCGACGAGGGTTGCGCTCACGCCCCCCATCCTCCCCGACGCCCGCGCCCCGCCTCGACGGGATTCCCCCGGGGTCCCTCCCGTCCGCGCACGGCCCCCGCTCCGGCGGCGGCCAGGATGGGGGCGTGGACACCGCCGCGCACGCCCGCTCCTTCGGCTCCGCCGCCGCGCAGTACGCCCGCGCCCGGCCCGGCTACCCCGACGACGCCGTGGACTTCCTCGTCCCGGCGCCCGCGCGGCGCGTGCTCGACCTCGGCGCCGGGACGGGCAAGTTCACCGCCTCCCTGGTGGCGCGCGGCCTCGACGCGGTGGCCGTGGAGCCGTCCACGCGGATGCTCGCGCAGCTGCGCGCGGCCCTGCCCGGCGTCGAGGCGCACGAGGGCAGCGCGGAGGCGACCGGGTTGCCGGACGCCTGCGTCGACGCCGTCGTCGTCGCGCAGGCCTGGCACTGGGTCGACCCGCAGCGGGCCGTGCCGGAGGTGGCGCGGGTGCTGCGCCCCGGCGGGACGCTGGGGCTGGTGTGGAACGTGCGCGACGACTCCGCCGACTGGGTGAGGCAGCTGTGGTCGCTGGCCCAGCTGGGCCGGGAGCAGGAGGTGCACCGGCCCACCGACCTCGCCGCACTCTTCGGCCCCGTCGAGCACTTCGAGACCGCCCACGTCCACCGCACCGACCGCGCCGGGGTCCTGGACCTGATCGCCTCCCGCAGCTACGTCATCGTGCTGCCCGACGACGAGCGCGCGCAGCTGCTCGCCGCGGTCGCCGACCTGCTGGAGCACCACCCGGCGCTGCGCGGGCACGAGGAGGTCGCCCTGCCCTACCGCACGCACTGCGCGCGGGCGCGCCGCGGCTGAGCGCGGTCGGGCCCCGCCGGGGGACCCGCCGAGGCACCCGGACTCCTCCGACGCCGCGCGGGACCACGCCGGGTGGGGGCAGACTCCTCCTCGGTGCCGGGGGGCGCCGATCGGGCGACGAGGGGGATGCGATGACGGTCGAGCAGGAGCGGCCCACCGGGCACGGGGGCGTGCTGCAGGTGCACCGGGGGCCCGGTGCGGGCTCCGCGCTCGTGGCGGCGGCGCTCTCGCTGCTGTGGCCGGGGCTCGGCCACGCCTACCTGGGCCGCCACGTGCCCGCCGCCGGGCTGGGGGCGGTGCAGGTCGCGCTCGTCGTGCTCAGCGTCCTGCCCGGCGCCTGGCGGGTGACCGGACCGCTGTGGCTGCTGCTCGTCGCGCTGGCGGTGACCACGTCGGTGCTCGCGGCCCGGCGCGCCCGCGGGGGCCCATCCGTCAGGTGACTGCACCGCCCCGGCGGCCCTTGACCCCGGCAGCCCCGGCTGCGAGCTTGCGGGCATGACCGAGACGCCCGCCGGCTCCGCACCGCGCCCGGTGCTGCTGACCGTCGACGACGACCCGGCCGTCTCGCGCGCCGTGGCCCGCGACCTGCGCCGCCGCTACGGGCGCACCCACCGGGTCCTGCGGGCCGAGTCGGGTGCCGACGCGGTGGCCGCGCTGCGCGAGGTGAAGCTGCGCGGCGAACCGGTGGCGGCCGTGCTCGCCGACTACCGGATGCCGCAGATGGACGGGGTGGAGCTGCTGGAGGAGGCGATGGACCTCTTCCCCTCCGCCCGCCGCGTCCTGCTCACCGCCTACGCCGACACCTCCGCGGCGATCCGCGCCATCAACGACGCCGACCTCGACCACTACCTGCTCAAGCCCTGGAACCCGCCGGAGGAGAAGCTCTACCCGGTGCTGGACGCGCTGCTGGAGTCCTGGCGGCCCGAACCGGCCCGCCCCGGCGACGTGGCCGTCGTCATCGGCGACCGCTGGTCGGCGCGCTCGTTCGCGGTGCGGGACTTCCTGGCGCGCAACGAGGTCCCCTACCGCTGGCTGCTCGTGGAGCAGCCCGAGGCGGGGCGGCTGCTGCAGGCCGCGGGCGTGGTGCCCGCCGACGCCGACGGGCGTGCCGAGGGCCCGGTGCGCCTGCCCGTGGTGCTCGCCCCGGACCGCGACCCGGAGGGCTCCGGCGGGCACCCGCGCGTCCTCGTCGACCCCGACGACACCGCGCTCGCCGACGCCGTCGGGCTCTCGACGCGACCGCAGCAGGAGTTCTACGACCTCGCCATCGTCGGCGGCGGCCCCGCCGGGCTGGGCGCCGCCGTCTACGGCGCCTCCGAGGGGCTGCGCACCGTCCTCGTCGAGGAGCGCGCCACCGGCGGGCAGGCCGGGCAGAGCTCGCGCATCGAGAACTACCTGGGCTTCCCCGACGGGCTCTCCGGGGCGCAGCTGGCCGACCGCGCCCGCCGGCAGGTGGCCAAGTTCGGCGCCGAGGCGCTGTCGGCGCGCAGCGTGACGCGGCTGGAGGCCTGCGGCAACGCCCGCGTGCTGCGCTTCGCCGACGGCAGCAGCGTGGCCGCGCACACCGTCCTGCTGGCCACCGGCGTCTCCTACCGCACGCTGCGCGGGCCGGGGCTGGAGGAGTTCACCGGCCGCGGCGTCTACTACGGCGCCGCGCTGTCGGAGGTCAACGCCTGCGCCGACGAGGACGTCTTCGTCGTGGGCGCCGCGAACTCCGCCGGGCAGTCCGCGGTGAACCTGGCCCGCTCCGCGCGCAGCGTGACGATGCTCGTGCGCGGGCCGAGCATCGAGGCGTCGATGTCCAGCTACCTCGTCGAGCAGATCGCCGCCCGCCCGAACATCCGCGTCCTCACCTGCACCGAGGTCACCGGCGCCGCCGGCGACGGGCACCTGGAGCGGCTGCGCCTGCTGGACAAGCGCACCGGCCACGAGCGCGAGGTCGAGGCCCAGCACGTCTTCGTCTTCATCGGCGCCCTGCCGCGCACCGACTGGCTCGACGGCGTCGTGGCGCGCGATCCCAAGGGGTTCGTCCTGGCCGGCCCCGACCTGCTCGTCGACGGCGAGCGGCCCGCGGGCTGGCCGCTGGAGCGCGACCCCTACCACCTGGAGACCTCGCTGCCGGGGGTGTTCGTGGCCGGGGACGCGCGCGCCGACTCGGTCAAGCGCGTCGCCTCCGCCGTCGGCGAGGGCGCGATGGCCGTCATGCTCGTCCACCGCTACCTGGCGCGCTCGTGACCGCCGTCGAGGCGGGCGGGCCGGTCGCCGCCCGCTCCGGCCCCGAGCGGCTGGACCCGCAGGAGCTGCGCACGCTGTTCCTCTTCGAGCGCCTCGACGAGGAGCAGCTGCGCTGCATCGCCGACGTCGGGGAGGTCGTCGCCGCCGCACCCGGCTGGCTGTACCGCGAGGGCGAGGCCCCGCGGTGGTTCTTCGTGCTGCTGGAGGGGGCCGTCGCGCTGCACCACCGCGTCGGCGGCGACGACCTGGAGATCGGCCGCACCCGCCAGCGCGGCGTCTACGCCGGCGCCTGGGAGGCCTACCTCGGCGACGGGGCGCCGGACGCCTACACCTCCTCGCTGCGGGTGCTGGAACCCTCCCGCTTCCTGCGCATCCCCGCCGCGACGTTCGGCGCGGTCGTGCGCGAGTGGTTCCCCATGGCGGTGCACCTGCTGGAGGGCCTGCGCCTGGGGCTCACCGAGGCCCAGGAGCTGGCCGGCGCCCGCGAGCGCCTGCTCGCCCTCGGCTCGCTGACCGCCGGGCTCACCCACGAGCTGGGCAACCCCGCCGCCGCCCTCGCCCGCACCCTCGCGCAGCTGCGCGCGCAGGTCGACGAGCTGACGGGCGCGCTGCTGCGGCTGGTGCCCGGCGGCGAGCGGCTCGTCGCGGCCCGCGCCCACCTGGCCCCCGCCCCGGGGCCGGTGGTCCTGGACGCGCTGGCCCGCGCCGACGCCGAGGACGCGCTGCTGGAGCGCATCGAGGACCTCGGCGTCACCGACGAGGACGCCGACGACCTGGCCGCCACCCTCGCCGACCGCGGCGTCGGGCCGGGGCAGCTGAGCGCCGCCGCCGCAGCGCTGGACGGGCTGCCCGCCGCGCACGCCGTGCCGTGGCTGGCGCGCAGCACCGCCGTCGACGGCCTGATCGCCGAGGCCGCCACCGCCAGCACCCGCATCAGCGAGCTGCTGGCCTCCGCGGGCGGCTACGCGCAGCTGGACCGGGCCCCCACCCGCTGGCTCGACGTGCGCGAGCTGCTCGACGCCAGCATCGACATGCTCGGCGCGGGAGCCGGCCGCGCGGCCGGCGAGACGCACCTCGTGCGCGACTACGCCGACGTCCCGCAGGTCCTCGGCCACGCCGGTGAGCTGACCCAGGTGTGGACCAACCTGCTCGACAACGCCCTGGACGCCCTCGCGGGCGTGCCGGGGCGGGCGGGCACCGTGACCGTGCGGGTGCGCCCCGACGAGCACGACCGCGCCGTGGTCGTGGAGGTCGCCGACGACGGCCCGGGCATCGCGCCCGAGGTGCTGCCGCGCGTCTTCGAGCCGTTCGTCACCACCAAGGACGTCGGGCAGGGCACCGGGCTGGGCCTGGACATCGCCTGGCGCGTCGTCGTGCAGCGCCACCACGGCCGGCTGTCGGTGACGAGCGAGCCCGGGAGCACCGTGTTCCGGGTGTGGCTGCCGGAGGACCCCGGCGCCGTCGCACCACCCGCAGCAGCACCCGCTGCACCGTCCGCCGCACCACCCGCCGAACCGGAGGAGAGCACCCCGTGAACAGCGACGAGACCGCCGAGCAGATCGACGTCGCCGCCGCGCCCAGCGGCGACGGCTGCGCGGACTGCGAGAGCGCCCAGCCGCAGGGCTGGTGGTTCCACCTGCGCCGCTGCGCCGGCTGCGGGCACGTCGGCTGCTGCGACTCCTCGCCGAACCAGCACGCCCGCGCGCACGCCGACGACACCGGCCACCGCGTCGTGCGCAGCTTCGAGCCGGGGGAGACCTGGTTCTACGACTTCGCCGAGGACGTCACCTACGCCTCCGGGCCCGAGCTCGCGCCGCCGCTGGCCCACCCCGCCGACCAGCCCGCCCCCGGCCCGCGCGGGCGGGTGCCGGGGAACTGGAGGTCGCTGCTCAACCGCTGAGGCGCGCCGCCAGCTCCGCCACGCCGGCCCGGGACAGCTGCGGGCGCCCGCCGAGGCGCTGCACGGTCAGCGCCGCGGCCGCCGTGGCCAGCCGGGCGGCCGCGGCCACCGGCTCCCTGCGGTGCAGCGCCAGGGCCAGGGTCGCGGTGAAGGCGTCCCCGGCCCCGGTGGGGTCGGTCCGCTCGACGTCGACGAGCGGCACCACCTCGCAGCCGCCGGCGGTGGCGACGACCTGCCCGTGCGCGCCGGCGCCGGCCACGACCACCCGCGGGCCGGCGGCGCGCAGCTCGCGGGCGGCCGCCGCGACGGCGTCCGGGTCGGGCAGCGGCCGGCCCACCAGCTGCTCGGCCTCGGCGTCGTCGGCGCGCAGCACGTCCGCGCGCCGCAGCAGCGCCGGGCGCAGCGCCGCGTCCCGCACCGCCCCGTCGGCCACGACGAGGGCGCCGGCGGGCACGAGCTCCAGGGCCGCGGCCAGGGCGTCCGCGGGCTGCTGCAGCTGCAGCAGCACCACGTCGGCGGCCGCCAGCAGCGGCGCGGCGGCCCGCACGTCCGCCGGGCGCAGCAGCACCTGCTCCGGCACGTCCTCCACGAGCCGGCGCTCGCCCCCGGCGGCCACGAGGTCCAGCAGCAGCGCCGTGCGCGCACCCGCCCGCTCCACGACGGCCGAGACGTCGATCCCGTCCGCGCGCGCCTGCGCGAGCGCGTCCGCCCCGGCCGCGTCCGCGCCGACGACCCCCACCAGCGCCGGGCGGGCGCCCAGCTGCGCGGCGGCGACGGCCTGGTTGGCGCCCTTGCCGCCCAGCCCCTCCCAGCGGTGCCGCGCCGGGGCGGAGCCGCCGGGACTGGGCAGGTCGCCGACGGCGAGCACGAGGTCGCGGCCGACCTGGCCGAGCACGACGACGTCCACGGGGTCCGGGGGTGCACCGCTCACCCGGCCATCCTGGGCGCAGCCCGCGGCGGCCGCCTACCGCGGCCGGGTGAAGCCCCTGCTGATCGTCCTCGTGCTCGCCCTCATCGGCTACCTGGCGTACCGGAGGCTGGGCGGACCGCGCTGAGGCGCGGCTCCCGCGCCCGCCGCACCCGCCGCAGCGCGGGTCCGGCCAGGGCCGGCAGCACCAGCGCCACCGCCGAGCCGGTGGTGCCCAGGACCATGTCGCCGAGGGTGTCCTCGTAGGCGGTGGCCAGCTCGGTGCCGTGGCGGATGAACGTCCACCACTCGCCGACCTCCCACAGCAGGGCCAGCAGCGCGCCGCCGCCCACGACCGCCGCCGCGCGCGCCCACCGCGGCCGCAGCGCCGCGACGTCCAGCACCAGGCCGAGCCCCAGCGTCAGCAGGCACCAGTTGGTGAAGTGGTTGACGTCGTCCCACCACACCACCGCGTCGTACAGGCCCAGGGTGTTGCCGCTGACGTCGACGAGGAACGGGGCCATCACCAGCGTCAGCCCCGTCCACGGCACCGCGCGCCCGCGCGTGCGGCCGGCGCGCGCCGCCAGCCACCACAGCGCCGGCGCGCACAGCATGAGCAGCGGGTAGCAGACCAGCCGCGCGGTGAACCCCTTGCCCGCGAACTGCGGCAGGTCGCGGGCGGTGGCGGCGACGACGAGCTGGACGAGGGTGGCGAGGAGGACGGCGGCCGCGGGCAGCCACCGCGGGAAGCGGTGCACGGGCGCAGCGTGCCAGGCGGGGCCGCGGTGCGCCCTAGTCTTCGCCCGGTCGGCGGACGCCGGCGCAGGCGAGAGGAGACCCGGTGGCGGGGACGACGTGGCGGTTGCACGGGGACGGCAGGCAGGTGCGGCCCGGGGCGGTGGTCGCCCCCGACGAGCGGCTGAGCTGGCCGCGCACGATCGGCATCGGGCTGCAGCACGTGGTGGCGATGTTCGGCTCGACGATCCTCGTGCCGGCCATCACGGGCTTCCCGGCCTCCACGACGCTGTTCTTCTCCGCCGTCGGCACCGCGCTGTTCCTGCTGCTCACCCGCAACCGGCTGCCCAGCTACCTCGGCTCCTCCTTCGCCTTCATCGCGCCCATCGGGGCGGCGAGCGCGAGCGGCGGCCAGGCCGGTGCGGCGGGCGGGATCCTGGTCACCGGGGTGCTGCTCGCGCTCGTCGGGCTCGTCGTGCACCTGGCCGGCTCGCGCTGGATCGACGCGCTCATGCCGCCGGTGGTCACCGGCACGATCGTCGCCCTCATCGGCCTGAACCTGGCCCCGGCCGCGTGGGGCAGCTGCACCCCGGACGGCTCCTGCTCGGGCTTCCGGGCGGCGCCCGTCACGGCGCTGGTCACCCTGGGCGCAATCGTCCTGGCGACGGTGCTCTTCCGCGGGATGCTCGGGCGGCTGGCGATCCTCGTGGGCGTGCTCGTCGGCTACGCCTGCGCGCTGCTGCGCGGGGAGGTCGACCTGTCCGGGGCCCGCGAGGCCGCCTGGGTCGGGCTGCCCTCGTTCACCGCGCCGAGCTTCGACGCGGGCGTGCTGGGGCTGTTCCTGCCCGTGGTGTTCGTCCTCGTCGCCGAGAACGTCGGGCACGTGAAGTCGGTGGCCGCCATGACCGGCCGCGACCTGGACCCGCTCACCGGGCGGGCGCTGCTGGCCGACGGCCTGGCCACCACCCTGGCCGGAGCCGGCGGCGGCTCGGGCACCACCACCTACGCCGAGAACATCGGCGTGATGGCCGCCACGAAGGTGTACTCGACGGCGGCGTACTGGGTGGCCGCGGCCGCGGCGCTGCTGCTGAGCTTCTCGCCGAAGTTCAGCGCCGTCGTGGAGTCGGTGCCCGCCGGTGTCCTCGGCGGGGCGGCGACGCTGCTCTACGGGATGATCGGCGTCCTCGGCGCGCGGATCTGGGTGCAGAACCGGGTCGACTTCTCCGACCCGGTGAACCTCACCACCGCCGCCGTCGCGCTCGTCGTCGGCATCGCCAACTACAGCTGGGTGCCGCGCGAGGGGCTGACCTTCGAGGGCATCGCCCTGGGCACGGCCGCCGCGATCGGCGTCTTCCACCTCATGCGGGTCCTCGCCCGCTGGCGCGGCACCTCCCAGGAAGCCGCCAGCCCCGCGTCGGTGCCGGGGGGCAGCGAGCTCGAGGAGCGCTGACCCCGGCCCGCGACGCGGGGCCGGCGGGTGCTGCGGGTGCTGCGGGGAGCGGCCTCAGGCCAGCGGGCCCTCCTCGGGCGAGGGGGCGTCGGCGCTGGCCTGGTCCTCGCCCTGCGGGCCGGTGCCCTCGGCGGTGGGCGGCGCGCCGGTGCCGGGGTCGGCGGCGGGGACCTCGACCTCGCCGGCGTCCTGGGTGGGCGGGGTGAACGGGGTGCTCATCGACATGGCCCCAGTCGACCCGCGAGCGCGGCGGCCCGCAAGCGGAGGACCCCGCTCAGGAGGCGACCGCGTACAGGACCCACACCAGCGCGAACGCCATGAACCCGATGCCGGTGGCGATGACGCTCCACGTCTTCAGCGTCGTCGTGGTGTCCAGCTGCAGGAACCGCCCCACCAGCCAGAACCCCGAGTCGTTGACGTGGGAGAAGGTGATGGCGCCCGCGGTGATGGCCACCACGAGGCAGGCCAGCTGGAAACCGCCCTGCGAGGGGTCCGCGGCGACGGCGGGGGCCAGCAGCCCCGCGGCCGTCGTGCCGGCGACCGTCGCCGAGCCCTGCGCCACGCGCAGCGCGATGGCGATGATGAAACCGGCGAGGACGAGCGGCATGCCCGTCGCCTGCAGCGCGTCGGCGAGCGCGCCGCCGATGCCCGTCTCGGTGAGGACCCGGCCGAACATGCCGCCGGCGCCGGTGATGAGGATGATCGAGCAGACCGGTGCGAGGGCGTCGTCGACGAGGTCCTCCAGCCGGCTGCCCACCTTGCCGCGGTTGGGGCGCACGACGAGCAGCAGCATCGCCAGCAGGCTCGTGATGAGCAGCGCCACCGGGGTCGACCCGATGACCTGCAGCACGACGACGAGGGGGTTGTCCTCGTCGACGCCGTAGTTGCTCACCGCCGTGTTCGAGCCCGTGCCGCAGAAGATGAGGACGAGCGGCAGCAGCAGGACCAGCAGGATGACGCCGAACGAGGGGCGCGGCTGGTCGCCCTCGCCGCCGGGCTTGCCGAGGGTCTCGGGCACGGCGAGGAAGGGGCTGCGCCGGGCCAGGACGAGGGCGAGCCGGTAGCCCATCACGTACCAGGTCGGCAGGCCCACGAGGAGCCCGACGACGAGGACGAGGCCCACGTCGGCGCCGAGCAGGCTGGAGGCCGCGACGGGGCCGGGGTGCGGCGGCACGAGGGCGTGCATCATGAGGAAGGCCCCCGCCGCCGGCATCGCGTAGAGCATCAGCGAGCCCCGCAGCCGCCGCGCCACCGTGAAGATGATCGGCAGCATGACGACGAAACCGGCGTCGAGGAAGATCGGGAACCCGTAGAACAGCGAGGCGACCGACAGCGCCAGCGGGGCGCGCTTCTCGCCGAAGCGGGCCAGCAGCGTGTCGGCCAGGACCCGGGCGCCGCCGGAGGTCTCCACGATGCGCCCGAGGACCGCGCCGAAGCCGACGAGCAGCGCGACGGTGGACAGGGTGTTGCCGAACCCGGAGGTGAGGGTGCTCACCAGGTCCGCCGCCGGGATGCCCGCCGCGATCGCCGTCAGCAGGCTGACGACGACGAGGGCGTAGAAGGCGTGCAGCTTGATCTTGATGATGAGCACCAGCAGGACGGCGATCGCCGCCACCGCCGTCACCATGAGGAACGGTGTGGAGCGGGTCGTCTCCACGGCCGCCGTGGCGGCCGGGAGCAGGGTGGGGAGCATGCCGAGGGGCCTCTCGTCGACAGTGACTGCCCCCGCAGGGTACACACCGGGTTCTATAGAAAATCACAGCTGGCGGCGGATGCGGGTCCCGGTGCCGGAACGCCGACGGCCCGCCCCCGGTGGGGACGGGCCGTCGCGCGCGGAGCGGTGCGTCAGGCGGTGAGCTCGGCGGCCACCAGCTCGGCGATCTGCGCGGTGTTCAGCGCCGCGCCCTTGCGCAGGTTGTCGCCGCAGACGAACAGGTCGAGGGTGTTCGGGAAGTCCAGCGCCTGCCGGATGCGCCCCACGACCGTCGGGTCGCCGCCCACGGTGCCCGCCGGGGTGGGGAAGACGCCGCCGGCGAGGTCGTCGCGGACCTCCACGCTCGGCGCCGCCTCCAGGGCCGCGGTGGCCTCGGCGACCGTCACCGGCTGCGCGAACGTCGCGTGCACGGCCAGGGAGTGCGTGGTGAGCACCGGCACCCGCACGCACGTCGCGGACACCTTCAGGTCCGGGATGCCGAGGATCTTGCGGGACTCGTTGCGGACCTTCAGCTCCTCGCTGGTCCAGCCGTCGTCCTTGAGCGACCCGGCGACGGGGATGACGTTGAGGGCGAGGTGGGTCTGGAAGGGCGAGTCGTCGCCGAGCTTGGCGCTGACGGCGGCCGCGGTGTCCCCGGCGCGCTGGCCCAGGGTGCGGTCGCCCGCGACGACCTCCAGCTCGTCGTAGAGGCGGTCCACGCCGGGCTGCCCGGCGCCGGAGGCGGCCTGGTAGCTGGCGACGACGAGCTCGGTGAGCTGCCAGCGCTCGTGCAGGGCGCCGAGGGCGTCCATCATCGTCAGCGTCGTGCAGTTGGGGTTGGCGATGATGCCCTTGGGGCGGTTGCGGGCGGCGCCGCCGTTGACCTCGGGCACCACGAGCGGGACGTCGGGGTCCATCCGGAAGGCGCCGGAGTTGTCGACGGCCACCGCGCCGCGCTCGGCGGCGATCGGCGCCCACTGCGCGGACACCTCGTCGGGGACGTCGAACATCGCGACGTCCACGCCGTCGAAGACCTCCGGCGTCAGCTCCCGCACGACGACGTCCTCGCCGCGCACCCGCAGGACCTTGCCGGCCGAGCGGGCGGAGGCCACGAGGCGGATCTCGCCCCACACGTCCGGGCGCTCGGACAGGATGCCGAGCATCACCGAGCCGACGGCTCCGGTGGCGCCGACGACGGCCAGGGTGGGCTTGCGGTTCTCGCTCATCGTCCGGTTCCTCCGTAGACCACGGCTTCGGCTTCGGCGTCCAGCCCGAACGCGGTGTGCACGGCGCGCACGGCGTCGTCGAGCTGGTCGGCGCGGGTGACCACGGAGATGCGGATCTCCGAGGTCGAGATCATCTCCATGTTGATGCGCTGCGCGGCCAGGGCCTCGAAGAACGTCGCGGACACGCCCGGGTGCGAGCGCATCCCGACGCCGATGAGCGACAGCTTGCCGATCTGGTCGTCGTACTCCATGCGCTCGAAGCCGATGGAGGACTTCACCTTCTCCAGGGCCGCGGTGGCCGTGGCGCCTTCGGCCTTGGGCAGCGTGAAGGAGACGTCGGTGCGCCCGGAGGCGCCCACCGACACGTTCTGCACGATCATGTCGATGTTGATCTCGGCCTGGGCGACGGCCTTGAAGATCGCCGCGGCGGTGCCGGGGCTGTCCGGCACGCCCACGACGGTGATCTTGGCCTCGCTGCGGTCGTGCGCGACACCGGAGATGATCGGCTGTTCCACGGGTTCCTCCACGGCGTTCTGGCTCAGGGTGGCGGGGACGGGGGAGTCGGTCACCCACGTCCCCTCGTGCGGGCTGAACGAGCTGCGCACGTGGACGGGCAGGTCGTAGTTGCGCGCGTACTCCACGCAGCGCAGCATCAGGATCTTGGCGCCGCTGGCCGCCATCTCCAGCATCTCCTCGCTGGCGATGCGGTTGATCTTGCGGGCCGTCGGCACGATGCGCGGGTCGGCGGTGAAGACGCCGTCGACGTCGGTGTAGATCTCGCAGACGTCGGCCTTGAGGGCGGCGGCCAGCGCGACGGCCGTCGTGTCCGAGCCGCCGCGGCCCAGGGTGGTGATGTCCTTGGTGTCCTGGCTGACGCCCTGGAACCCGGCGACGATGGCGATGGCGCCCTCGTCGAGCGCGGAGCGGATGCGGCCCGGGGTGACGTCGATGATGCGGGCCTTGCCGTGGGCGGAGTCGGTGATGACCCCGGCCTGCGAGCCGGTGAACGAGCGCGCCTCCAGCCCCAGGTTGGAGATCGCCATCGCCAGCACCGCCATCGAGATGCGCTCGCCGGAGGTCAGCAGCATGTCCAGCTCGCGCGCGGGCGGCATCGGGCTGACCTGCTCGGCGAGGTCGATGAGCTCGTCGGTGGTGTCGCCCATCGCGGAGACCACGACGACGACCTCGTGGCCGGCGCGCTTGGTGGCCGCGATCCGCTGCGCGACGCGCTTGATGCCGTCGGCATCAGCGACCGAGGAACCGCCGTACTTCTGCACCACGAGAGCCACGACGCAGGATTCTACGGACACGGCCGGGGTGCTCCCGGCCGTGTCCACGGCGCCCTGGCCTGCGGCGACGCCTGCCCACCGCGGAGGGCGCGGACTGGGCGATCTGCCCAGCCTCAGGGGTGCAGGGCGTCGAACTCCGCGTCGGAGACCGTCTCGGCGTCCACGTCCAGGCGCAGGTGCGCCAGCAGCGACTGCACGGCCCGCAGCGCCGCGCTCGCCCGCTGCCCCCACGAGGACAGGTAGGAGAACTGCCACCACCACAGCGCCTCGGTGACCTCCCCGCGCTCGTGGTGGCGCAGGCCGTGCTCGAGGTCGGCGGCCACGGCGGCCAGGTCGTCCGACAGCGCCCCCCGCACGAGCGTGGCGTCGGTCAGCGGGTCGACGACGTCGGCGTAGTCGTCCAGGCCCTCGAAGACGTTGGCCAGCCCCGCGCGCACCGGGTCCACGTCGGCGTCGGGGCCGGCGTCCGGTTCGTAGCGGCGGGCCGGGACCACGTCGGCGACCGCCCCGAGCCGGGCGCCGGCCACCAGGGCCTGGCTGACGGCCAGCAGCAGCAGCGACAGGGCCGTGGAGTCCATGCGCCCGGTCGCGACCTCGGTGATCGTCGACAGGTAGACGCGGGCGTCGGCTGCCGTGGCCGCGGCGAGCTCCGCGAGCTCGTCGCCCACCGGCTCGGCCGGGGCGGAACCCGCCCGCGCGGAGGGGAGCGCGTCGTCAGCCATCCAGGGACCTCCGTCCGGCGAACGCCCGTCCGAGCGTCACCTCGTCGGCGTACTCGAGGTCACCGCCGACCGGCAGGCCGGAGGCGAGGCGGGTGACCTTCAGCCCCATCGGCTTCAGCAGCCGCGCCAGGTACGTCGCGGTCGCCTCCCCCTCGAGGTTGGGGTCGGTGGCGATGATCGTCTCGGTGACCTCGCCGTCGCTGAGGCGGGCCAGCAGCTCGCGCATCCGCAGGTCGTCGGGGCCGATGCCCTCCATGGGGCTGATGGCGCCGCCGAGCACGTGGTAGCGGCCGCGGAACTCGCGGGTGCGCTCGATCGCGACGACGTCCTTGGACTCCTCCACGACGCAGATGACGCTCGCGTCGCGGCGCGGGTCGCGGCAGACCCGGCACAGCTGCTCCTGCGCCACGTTCCCGCACACCTCGCAGAAGCGGACCTTGCTCTTGACCTCCGTGAGGACGTCGGCGAGCCGCTTGACGTCCACGGCGTCGGCGGCGAGCAGGTGGAACGCGATCCGCTGGGCGCTCTTGGGCCCCACGCCAGGCAGCCGACCGAGCTCGTCGATCAGGTCCTGGACGACTCCTTCGTACACGGAGCAACCCTACGTGCCGACGGCGACACGACCCGACGCCCGGCACGGGCGGCCGCCCGCGCCGGCTGCCGGGGGCACCCGCTCAGCGCTCGTCGGTCGAGATGACCTTGCCGCCCAGGATCTGCTCCACGACGGCCGCCCCCACGAGCTGCGACTCCTCGGCGTCCTCGTCGTCCCGGCTGGGGGTGTCGTCGGCCAGCGACGGCGGGGCGGCCGGCGCCTCGGCGGGAGCGGGCCGCACCGGGGCCGGGGCCGGTCGCGCCGCGGCCGCTGCCGGTCGCGCCTCGGCGCGGGCCGGGGCGGGGGTGCCGCGCCGCGGCGCGGACAGCTGCTCCTCGCCCGGGTCCTCGATGGGCTCCTCCGGCGGAGGGACGTCGTCGTAGTAGCCGTTGCCGGCGCCGGTGGTGGCGGGCGCGCCGGTGGTGGCGACGCCCGCGGCGGCCCGGCCCGCCGGGGGAGCGGCCGGCGGCGGCGAGACCGGGTCGGGTGCGGGCCGGACGGCCTGCTGGGCGGCCTGCTGGGCGGCCTGCTGGGCGGGCGGCTGGGCGGGCGGCTGGGCGGAGGGCGCCGGGCGCGCCGGTGCGGACCAGTCCCCGCCGCCGCCGCGCGGGCGGCGGGCGGGTGCGCCGCGGCCGCCGCGGGCGGTCTCGGTGCCGGCGCCGGCGGCCACGACCGTGGCCTCGATGCCGCTGACGTCCAGCAGCGCCTCGGCGACGAACCCGGCGTGGTTGCCGCGCCCGAACGTCGTCGCCAGGCCCGGCGTCTTGAACTGCAGGGTGAGGACGCCGCCGCGGCAGTCGGCGACCGTGGCGTTCTCGGCGACCAGCGACCACGTCGTGCGCTTGAGGGTGAACAGCGCGCCGAGCACGTCCGTCCACAGCCGCCGGACCGTCTCGGCGTCACCGCCGGCCGCCGGGGCCGCGGGCGGTGCAGCCGTGGACGGCTGGGCGTCGGGCCCGGCGGGCGGGGCGGCGGGCGCCGCCTGCGCCGGCGGGGAGCCCGGGGTGCGGGCGACCGGCCAGCCGTCGGTGGAGGCCGCGGCCGGGGAGGCGCTCGCGGCGGCCACCGGCTCGGGGACCGCTCCGGGAGCCGGTTCGGGAGCCGGTTCGGGAGCCGGTTCGGGAGCCGGCCGGGAGACCTCTCGGGCGGCCGGTGCGGCGGCCGGTGCGCTCGGCTGCGCGGCGGTGCCCGCGGGCTCGGGGACGTGCGCGGGCTCGGGGACGTGCGCGGGCTCGGGGACGTGCACGGGCTCGGGCGCGCTGACGGGTGCGGGCTGGGGCGCGGGCGCGGGCGCTGCGAGGGCGCCGGCGGCGCCGACGCGCCGCTCCAGCCGGTCGACCCGCGCGCCCAGCCCGCCGTCGGCGTCCACCCCGGGCAGCAGCAGCCGCGCGCACAGCAGCTCCAGCTGCAGGCGCGGGGAGGTGGCGCCCGTCATCTGCTCCAGGCCGGCGGCCACGACGTCGGCGGCGCGGGACAGCTCCGCGCGCCCCAGGTGCGCGGCCTGGGCCTTCAGGCGCCCCAGCGCGTCCTCGGGCACCGCCAGCGCGTCCGCGGCGGCGTCGCCCACCGCCGCCACGATGACGAGGTCGCGCAGCCGCTGCAGCAGGTCGTCGGCGAAGCGGCGGGGCTCCTGGCCGGTGTCGACGACGCGCTCGACGGCGCGGAAGACCGTCGCCCCGTCGCCGGCGGCGACGGCCTCCACGACGTCGTCGAGCAGCGAGGCGTGCGTGTAGCCCAGCAGCGAGACGGCGACGTCGTAGGTGACGCCGTCCTCGCCGGCGCCGGCGATGAGCTGGTCGAGCACGGACAGGCTGTCGCGCACCGAACCGCCGCCGGCGCGCACGACCAGCGGCAGCACGCCCTTGCCGACGGTCACGCCCTCGCGCTCGGCCAGCTCGGCCAGGTACGTCGTCAGCTGCGCCGGGGGCACCAGCCGGAACGGGTAGTGGTGGGTGCGCGAGCGGATCGTCGTGAGGACCTTGTCCGGCTCCGTCGTGGCGAAAACGAACTTCACGTGCGGCGGCGGCTCCTCCACCGTCTTCAGCAGCGCGTTGAAGCCGGCCGCCGTGACCATGTGGGCCTCGTCGAGGATGTAGACCTTGAAGCGGTCGCGGGCGGGCGCGAAGGACACCCGCTCGCGCAGGTCGCGGGCGTCGTCGACGCCGTTGTGGCTGGCCGCGTCGATCTCGACGACGTCGATGCTGCCCGGGCCGCCGTTGGCCAGGTCGCGGCAGGAGTCGCACTCCCCGCAGGGCGTCGGCGTGGGGCCCTGCGCGCAGTTCAGGCAGCGGGCCAGGATGCGCGCGCTCGTGGTCTTGCCGCAGCCGCGCGGACCGGAGAAGAGGTAGGCGTGGGTGACGCGGCCCTTGGCCAGCGCCTGCCCCAGCGGGGTCGTGACGTGCTCCTGGCCGATCACCTGCGCGAACGTCTCGGGCCGGTAGCGGCGGTACAGGGCGGTCGTCACGGGGTCGAGGCTAACCCTCCGGGCCGACAACGCCGACGGCCTCGGGAGGACCTCGGCGGCCTCCCGGGCCCGGACGTGAGGGACCCCCCGCACACCCGCCAGAGCCCACCTACCCTTGCTGCCTTCCGGCCCTGGGGGGGTTCAGCGGGATGACGCCGCACGAGGGGTCTGCCGCCACTGTACGAGACGCCCGGCCCGGGGTCCAACCGCCCGCCGCGCCGCGCCCCGGGTGCGGAGCACCCGCCGGAGCGCGCTACGCTGGGAGCACTGGAGGATTCGCCTAGTGGCCTATGGCGCACGCTTGGAAAGCGTGTTGGGTTAACGCCCTCAGGGGTTCAAATCCCCTATCCTCCGCAGCGGCGAGGCCCGTCCCCGGTTCCGGGGGCGGGCCTCGCGCGTCTCCCGGACGACCCGGCCCCGGGCGCCTAGACTCCGTGGTCGTGATCTTCCAGGCCGTCGGCGACGGGCGCCCGTACCCCGACCACGGGTACGAGACGGTCGGCCAGTGGGCCGACGTCCCGCCCCGCCAGGTGCGCCTCGACGAGCTCACGACCACCAAGCGCACGCTGGACCTCGACGCCCTGCTGGCCGAGGACTCGACCTTCTTCGGGGACCTGTTCGCCCACGTCGTCTCCTGGCGCGGGCGGCTCTACCTCGAGGACGGGCTGCACCGCGCGGTGCGGGCGGCGCTGCACCAGCGGCAGGTCCTGCACGCGCGGGTCCTGACGGTCCCGGACTGACCGGGACGACGAGGAGGACGAGGGGGGCCGGTGGCACGGCGACGGGATGCGCACGACGGGGTGGACGGCGACCGGGACGACGCGGTGCTGCCCGCCTCCGACGAGTTCGACGAGCAGATCGACGACGGTCTGGACGAGGAGTCCTACCGCCGGCTGTCGGGGCAGCGGCGCAGCAGGCTGTGGCGCCAGCGCGCCGTCTTCGCCGTGATCGTGGCGCTCGTGCTGGCGGTCGGGGGCGGTGCGGCGCTGGTCTACACCGGCCGCTGGGACCCCGGCTCGGACCCCGAGCC
This sequence comes from Kineococcus aridisoli, assembly GCF_050871885.1. NCBI lineage: Bacteria > Bacillati > Actinomycetota > Actinomycetes > Kineosporiales > Kineosporiaceae > Kineococcus > Kineococcus aridisoli. Next base: position 20,482 of record NZ_JBJLSF010000067.1, read on the forward strand.
CGCGGCCGCCTCCGGACCCTCGTGCCAGGCGCCCGCGCCGCCGCAGCTGCTCCCGCCGGCCGAGGTGAGCGTCGCGGTCCTCAACGGCACCGACCGCCGCGGGCTCGCGGCCACGGTGGCCGCCGAGCTGCGCACCCGCGGCTTCGTCGTGCCCGACGTCGCCAACGCCCCCGTCCCCGCCGGACCGGTGACCGCGGTCGTCAGCTACCCGCCGGCCCAGCTGCAGCAGGCGGTCACCGTCGGCGCGCGCTTCCCGGACGCGCAGCTCGCCGAGGACCCGGCCGCCGCGGCCGTCGCCGTCAGCCTCGGCGACGGCTACCAGCAGCTGCTCGCCGAGGACGCGCTCAGCGCCCCCGCCGCGGCACCCGCGGCGCCGCTGCCCGCCGGCTGCCCGCCCGGCTGAGGACCCCGCCGGGACTCCACAGGGACCCCTGCCGGGGAGCCCGCCGCCGGGCGGGTGAACGTGCTCGCGGCGCCCGGCCCGTGTCGGCGGCGGTCGCTAGCGTCGAACGCGTGATCGACCGCTGGAGCGCCGAGCAGGTGCTCGCGCTGGCCCCCGACGCCGCCGGCGCGGCCGCCGGGCGCAAGCTCGCCGTGCCCGCCCCGTGGTCGCAGACCGGGGCCCTCGCCGCCGCCGACGGGGCCGGGGGCGCGGTCTGGGGGCTGTGCAGGGGCTCGGGCAGCACGCCCTACCAGACGGTCGTGGACCTGTCCGGGCCGGCGTTCAGGTGCTCCTGCCCGAGCCGGAAGTTCCCCTGCAAGCACGCCGTGGGCCTGCTGCTGCTCTGGTCGGGCGGAGCCGTCCCCGAGGCGGCCGCCCCCGCCCCGCACGCCGAGGCGTGGCTGGCGGGGCGCGCGGACAGGGCCGCGCGGACCACCCCCGCCGCCCCTCGCCCCGCGGCGACCGCCGACCCGGCCGCCGCCGCCCGCCGCGCCGGGCAGCGCGCCACCCGCGTCGCGGACGGCGTGGAGGAGCTGTCGCGCTGGTTGCGCGACCAGGCCCGCACCGGGCTGGCGGGTGCCGACCACGCCGGCTACGCCCGCACCGACCCGGTCGCCGCCCGCCTGGTCGACGCGCAGGCCACCGCCCTGGCCTCCGCCGTGCGCCGCCTCGCGGGGGTCGCGGTGTCCGGGCCCGGCTGGTCCTCGCGCCTGCTGGAGGAGCACGCCCTGCTGCACCTGCTCACCGCCGCCCACGGCCGCCTCGCGACCCTGCCGGCGCCGCTGGCCGACACCGTCCGCTCCCGCGTCGGCGCCCCGCCGCGGACCGCGGACGTCCTCGCCGGGCCCGGTGTGCGCGACCGCTGGTCCGTGGTGTCCCTGCGCGACCGCGTCGAGGACCGCCTCGTCGCCCGGCGCGCCCACCTCGCGGGCGAGCGCACCGGCCGCACCGCGCTCGTCCTCTCCTTCGCCCCGCCCGGGCAGCCGCTGGACGCCTCCCTCGTCCCCGGCACCGCCGTCGAGGCGGACCTGCACTTCCACCCCGGCGCGCACCCGCTGCGCGCCGTCGTCGGCGCCCGCCACGGCGACCCGGGCCCGCCGGGTGCCGTCGCCGCCGAGCCGGTGGCCGCCGCGCACGCCCGCTGGGCCGCCGCGGTGGCCGCCGACCCGTGGCTGACCGAGCTGCCCGTCGTGCTCGCCGACGTGGTCCCATCCGCACCGGTGGACGCGAGCGAGCGCGCCGCGCTCCGGGGTGCCGGGCCCGCGGGACGCGGGTGGGCGCTGGTGGACCCCGCCGGGCACGCCATTCCGCTCGCCGACCCCGCGGGGGTGTGGACCCTGCTGGCGGTCGGCGGGGCGCGGCCCTGCGCCGTCGCGGGCGACTGGACCCCGGACGGGGTGCGGCTGAGCGCCGCCCTGACCGCGGACGGGCCGGTCGCCCTGTGAGCACCCCTCCCGCGACCACCTCCGCCGCCGCCGTGCCCGCCGCACCCCCCGCCGCTCCCGGCTGGGACGCGCTCCTGGGCGCCGCCCTGCTGGGCACCGAGCGGCGTCCCGCCGACCTCGCCGCGCTGCCCGCCCCGGTCGCCGCCGCGCTCGCCGGCGTGCGCGCCGCGACGGGGCGGGCGGACGCCCCGACCGCCCTGCTCGACGCCGCCGCGCTGCTGACGGCGTACCGCCGGGCCGGGCGGGCCCCGCTGCCCGGCCGCGCCCCGCTCGCCGCGGCACCCGCCGCCGCCGAGCGCCGGGTCGGGGCGGCGGCCGCCGCGCGCCTCGGCTCGCTGCTGGCCCCGCTGGACCCGGCCGCTCGCGGCGGCGGTGCCGGCGGGAGGGCCGACGGCCTGCTGCGCACGTGGCTGCACCTGGCCGGGGAGGCCGGGCTCGTCGTGCCGCCGGCGCGGCTGCCCGCGCTGCTCGACCTGGCCGCCCGGCGCCCCGAGGTCGCCGCCGCCCTGGCCCCGGTGCTGGGTGCGCGCGGCTGGTGGCTCGCCGGGCACCGCGCCGACTGGAGCGCTGCCCTGGAGCCCCACCGACCCGCCCCCGAGCGGGCGACCGGTGATCAGGAGCCCGGTGAGCAGACCTCGGGTGGGCCCTGGGAGCACGGCACCGCCGCCGAGCGCCGTGCCTGGCTGCGCGCGCTGCGCCGGCGCGACCCGGGGGCCGCCCGCGCCGCGCTGCTGGCCCTGCCGTGGCGCTCCGAGCGCGCCGAGGACCGCGCCGCGTTCGTCGAGGCGCTCGCCGACGGGTTGTCCGCCGAGGACGAGGAGCTGCTCGAACGCGCCCGCGCCGACCGCGGCCAGGACGTCCGCCGCAGGGCCGAGCGGCTGCTGGCGCTGCTGCCCGGTGCCGCGTGGGCGCAGCAGGTGCGCCGGGCGGCGCTCGCCGCGCTCGCGCTGGAGCGGCGTCGGCTGCGGCGCACCCTCGTCGTCACCCTGCCCGACCCCGCCGACGCCGCGCTGCCCGCGGTGAGCGCCGGCGCGGCCCCGGCGGGTGTCGGCCCGGGCGCCTGGGCCCTGCAGCACCTCGTCGCGCTCACCCCGCCCGCCGCCTGGGAGGAGGCGCTCGGCGAGAGCGCCGAGCGCCTGGCCGCCCTGCCCGTCGACGGCGGCCTGGGCCCGGACCTGCACCGCGCCTGGGCGCGGGCCGCCCTCCTGCACCGCGACGTGCGCTGGGCGCGGGCGCTGCTGGCCGCCGGCGCCGCGGCGGAGCACGAGGGCCCGCTGCTGGCCCTGCTGCCGGTGGCCGACCGGGTCGCCGCCGCCGTGGCCACCGCCCGCGCCGGGACGGGTGACGCCCGCAGCGCCGACCGGGTCGTCGTGGCCGTCGCGGCCTGCCCGCTGCCGTGGCCGCCGCCGCTGGCCGAGGCCGTGGTCGGCTGGCTGGCCGCGGCTCCCGGCCCGCACGCGTGGGTGGCGCACGGCCTGCTGGAGCGGGCCGGGCACGCGCTGCCGGCCACCGCCGCCACCGCCGGCGCGGTCCGCGCCGCCGCCGACGCCCTGCCCGCCGACAGCCCGTGGCGCCCCGCCCTGACCGACGTCGCCGACACCGTGGCCGAGCGCCACCAGATGCTCGAGGAGCTCCGTTGACCATCCCCGCCACCACCGGTGCGCCCGCTCCCGGCACCGGCGAGGAGGTGCTGCGCCCGCACGCCGAGCAGGCCTTCGCCGCCGAGCTGGCCGCCCTCGCCGCCGCCGACGACCGCCCCCGCCCGCCGGCGTGGCGGCTGTCGCCGTGGGCCGTGACCACCTACCTGCTCGGCGGGACGCTGCCCGACGGCACGGTGGTCACCCCCAAGTACGTCGGCCCGCGCCGCCTCGTGGAGGTGGCCGTCGCCACCCTGGCCACCGACCGGGCCCTGCTGCTGCTCGGCTCGCCCGGCACCGCCAAGACGTGGGTCTCCGAGCACCTGGCCGCCGCCGTCAGCGGCCGCTCCACCCTGCTCGTGCAGGGCACCGCCGGCACCGCGGAGGAGGCGATCCGCTACGGCTGGAACTACGCCCGCCTGCTGGCCGAGGGGCCCAGCGCCGCCGCCCTCGTCCCCTCCCCGGTCATGACCGCGATGGAGCAGGCCGGCATCGCCCGCGTCGAGGAGCTGACGCGCATCCCCTCCGACGTGCAGGACGCGCTCATCACCGTGCTGTCGGAGAAGACGCTGCCCGTCCCCGAGCTCGGGATCGAGGTGCAGGCCCGCCGGGGCTTCAACGTCATCGCCACCGCCAACGACCGCGACCGCGGCGTCAACGAGCTGTCCTCGGCGCTGCGCCGCCGCTTCAACACCGTCGTCCTGCCGCTGCCGGCCAGCGAGGACGAGGAGGTCGACATCGTCACCCGCCGCGTCGCGCAGCTCGGCACCGCGCTCGCGCTGCCACCGGTGCCGGCGGCCGCCGAGGAGATCCGCCGCGTCGTCACCGTCTTCCGCGAGCTGCGCTCGGGGCAGACCACCGACGGGCGCACCCGCCTGAAGACCCCCTCGGGCACCCTGTCGCCGGCGGAGGCGATCTCCGTCGTCACCCACGGCATCGCGCTCGCCGCGCACTTCGGCGACGGGCGGCTGCGCCCTGACGACGTCGCCGCCGGCATCCTCGGCGCTGTCGTCAAGGACCCCGTCGCCGACCGCGCCGTCTGGACCGAGTACCTCGAGGCCGTCGTCCGCGAGCGCCGCGACTGGGCGCCCTTCTACCGCGCCTGCCGCGAGGTCGGCGGGTGAGCGCGAGCACCACCGGACGCACCGCCGGACCCGGCGGCGGGGCCGTCGAGGCTCCCGTCGTGGAGGTCCTCGGCGTCCGCCACCACGGCCCCGGCTCCGCCCGTGCGGTGGTCGCGGCGCTGGAGCGGTTGCGGCCCGACGTCGTCCTCGTCGAGGGCCCCGCGGACGCCGACCCGGTGGCCGCCCTCGTCGCCGACCCCGGCCTCGTGCCACCGGTCGCGCTGCTCGCCCACGTCACCGACGCCCCCGGCACCGCGGCGTTCTGGCCGTTCGCGGTGTTCTCCCCGGAGTGGCAGGCGCTGGTGTGGGCGAACGCGCACGGCGTCCCGGTGCGCTTCTGCGACCTGCCCTCCGGCACCAGCCTCGCCCAGCGCGCCGAGGACGCCCAGCGCGCCGAGGACGCCGAGGACGCCGGGGGAGCGGCCGAGGACCCGCTGGGCGTGCGCCGCGACCCGCTGGCCGCGCTCGCCGCGGCCGGCGGCCACGACGACCCGGAGCGCTGGTGGGAGGACGTCGTGGAGTCCCGCCTGGAGGCCCCCACCCCCTTCGACGTCCTCACCGAGGCGATGGCCGCGCTGCGCGCCGCCGCGCCCGCGCTGCCCGCGGCGCAGCAGCTGGTGGAGGACCGGCGCGAGGCGCACATGCGCCAGGTGCTGCGCGAGGTCCTCAAGGGCGGGGCCCGCCGGGTCGCCGTCGTCTGCGGAGCCTGGCACGCACCGGCGCTGAGCGGTGCGCTGCCGTCCGCGGCCTCCGACGCCCGCCTGCTGCGCGGGCTCCCCAAGCGCCGGACCACCGTGACCTGGGTGCCGTGGACGCACTCGCGGCTCGCGCACGCCTCCGGCTACGGCGCGGGCATCACCTCCCCGGGCTGGTACCACCACCTGTTCACCGCCCGCGACGAGCCCGTCGCGCGCTGGCTGACGAAGGTCGCCGGCGTCCTGCGCGCCGAGGACCTGCCCGTCTCCAGCGCCCACGTCATCGAGGCCGTGCGGCTGGCGCAGACCCTCGCCGTGCTGCGCGGGCGCCCGCTGGCCGGGCTCGCCGAGGTCACCGAGGCCACCCGCGCCGTGCTGGCCGACGGCGAGGAGGCCCTGCTGGCCCTGGTGACCGACCGCCTGGTGGTCGGCGAGGCGATGGGCACCGTCCCCGACGGCGCACCGACCGTCCCGCTGGCCGCCGACCTGCGCGCGAGCGCGAAGCGGCTGCGGCTGGCGCAGGAGCCCGCCGAGCGGGTCCTGGAGCTGGACCTGCGCAAGGACACCGACGCCGCCCGCAGCCGGCTGCTGCACCGGCTGCGGCTGCTGGGCGTCGAGTGGGGGGTGCCCGCCCGCTCGCAGGTCCGCGGCACCGGCACGTTCCGCGAGGCGTGGCGGCTGGCCTGGGCGCCCGAGCTCGCCGTGGCCGTCGTCGAGGCCTCCCCGTGGGGCACCACCGTGCCGGCCGCGGCGAGCGCCAGGGCGGTCTCCGAGGCCGCCGGTGCCCCGCTGCCCGAGCTCACCGCGCTCGTGGAGCGCTGCCTGCTGGCCGACCTGCCCGAGGCGCTGCCCGCGGTCGTCGGCGCGCTGGACGAGCGCGCCGCCCTCGACCTGGACGTCGCCCACCTGGTGGCCGCGCTGCCCGCGCTCGTGCGCGCCGCCCGCTACAGCGACGTCCGCGGCACCAGCGCCACCACGCTGACCGCCGTCGCGGGCGGCCTGCTCGTGCGCACCTGCGCCGCGCTGCCGGCCGCCGTGAGCGGCCTCGACGACGCCGGGGCGGCCGCGCTGCGGGCGGCCCTGGACGACGTCCACGCCGCCGTCGTCCTGTGGGACGACGG
>NZ_JBJLSF010000068.1:0-26738 GCF_050871885.1 Kineococcus aridisoli
CCCGACCGCCAGGAGCGGTCGGGGCCTTCGACGTGCCGGGGGTCGCCGGGGGCCGTGCCGGGGTGCTGGGCAGGACCTCAGCGCAGGACGAGCGCGCCCGCGACCCAGGTGGCGGCGGCCAGCACGCCGGCCCCCATCTCGATGGCGACGCTCAGCCCGACGCCCCCGAGCGCCACGACGGTCGAGCGCCACGCGCCGGCGGCGCGGCCCGCGCCGGCCGAGCTGCGCAGCAGCTGCGCGAGGAAGACGCCGAGGACGAAGCCGAGGGGCAGGCCCAGCACCGGGACGACGAAGAAGCCGACGACGCCGAGCAGACCGCCCAGCAGCAGCGAGGACCTCGGGATGCCCGCGCGCGCCATCCGGCGCCCGGGCAGCAGGTACATCGCGACCTGGCCGGCGACCAGCAGCGCCGCGGCCCCGGCGAAGAAGGCCCAGGCGGCGCCGCCGGTGGCCACCGCCCAGACCAGCAGCGCCAGCGCGATGAGGAGGGTGCCCGGCAGGACGGGCACGACGACGCCGACGAGGCCGACCGCGACGGCCAGCCCCACGACGACGAGCCCGGCGTCACCCATCGTGCGGGTGGCGCCGGGCTCGGCGGACGTGCTCAGTGCTCAGGACGCTCAGCGCTCGTCGGGCGCCGCGCTGGCGGGCGTGGCCGACAGCTTCTGGGTCTCGTCGTGGACGGTGCTGGCCACCTCGCGCAGGGCGTCGCGGTGCTCGCGGCCGTGGTGAGCGCAGAACATCAGCTCGCCACCGGCGGAGAGCACCACCCGCACGTAGGCCTGCGCGCCGCACCGGTCGCAACGGTCGGCGGCGGTCATGGGTTCGTCGGCGAGGGTGGTGCTGGTTGCGGTGGTCACTCCGCGACTCCTTCCGGGTCGTGCACGCTGGGCGGCAGCTGCTGCTCCCGCCTCACACTCTTCCCCAACCGCGCCCCGCCCGCGCGCGTTCCCACGCCGACGGACCAACGCGTTCGCTCTCGGCGGAGGTGGTCCGGCGCCCGGCAGCGGCTGCGCGGCCGCTGCGGCGCTGCGGGTCGCGCACGCCGGCCCGCACGGCCGCACGTAGGCTTCCGGGGTGACCCCGCCCAGCTCCACCCCCCGCTCCCGCGCGCGCGAGGAGGGCGGTGAGGACCGCTACACCGCCGCCAACCTCCTCGTCCTGGAAGGGCTGGAGGCCGTCCGCAAGCGACCGGGCATGTACATCGGCTCCACCGACTCCCGCGGCCTCATGCACTGCCTGTGGGAGATCATCGACAACTCCGTCGACGAGGCCCTGGGCGGGCACTGCAGCCGCATCGACGTCGTGCTGCACGCCGACGGCTCGGTGGAGGTCCACGACGACGGCCGCGGCATCCCCGTCGACGTCGAGCGGCGCACCGGCCTGTCGGGCGTGGAGGTCGTCTTCACCCACCTGCACGCCGGCGGCAAGTTCGGCGGCGGCTCGTACTCGGCCTCCGGCGGTCTGCACGGCGTCGGCGCCAGCGTCGTGAACGCGCTGTCCGCGCGCCTGGACGTCCAGGTCGACCGCGGGGGCAAGACGTGGGCCACCAGCTTCCGGCGCGGCACGCCCGGGCGCTACGCGGGCGAGGGCCCCGACGCCGACTTCACCCCCACCACGGGGCTGGAGGTCGTCGGCCGCGCCAAGCGCGGGGCCACCGGCACCCGGGTGCGCTACTGGGCGGACCGGCAGATCTTCCTCAAGGAGGCCGCGTTCTCCTACGACGACCTCGCCGCCCGCGCGCGCCAGACCTCCTTCCTCGTGCCCGGCCTGCGCATCGTGGTGCGCGACGAGCGCACGGGCGAGCCCACCGAGGAGGTCTTCCAGCACGACGGCGGCATCAGCGAGTACGCCGAGTACCTGACCCCGGACGCGCCGGTCACCTCGGTGTGGCGGCTGCAGGGCGAGGACGTCTTCACCGAGACCGTCCCCGTCCTCGACGACAGCGGCCACATGACGCCGCAGGACGTGCAGCGCCAGTGCGTCGTCGACATCGCGCTGCGCTGGGGCACCGGCTACGACCCGACGGTGCGCTCCTTCGTCAACATCATCTCCACCCCCAAGGGCGGCAGCCACCTCGCCGGCTTCGAGCAGGGCCTGTTCGCGGCGGTCAAGAAGCAGGTGGACGCCCAGGCCCGCCGGCTGAAGGTCGGCAAGGACGAGAAGCTGGAGAAGGACGACGTCCTCGCCGGGATCACCGCGGTCGTCACCGTCCGGCTGGCCGAACCGCAGTTCGAGGGGCAGACCAAGGAGGTCCTCGGCACCGCCGCCGTGCGCGCGATCGTGCGCAAGGTCGTGGAGAGGGAGCTCGGGGAGGTCTTCGCCTCCCCGCGGCGCGAGGACAAGCAGCAGACCTCCGTGGTGCTCGACAAGGTCGTCACGGAGATGAAGAGCCGCATCTCCGCGCGCCTGCACAAGGAGACGCAGCGGCGCAAGAACGCCCTGGAGTCCTCCTCGCTGCCGGCCAAGCTCAAGGACTGCCGCTCCGACGACGTCGAGAACACCGAGCTCTTCCTCGTCGAGGGCGACTCCGCGCTGGGCACCGCCATGGGGGCGCGCAACTCCGAGTACCAGGCGCTGCTGCCGCTGCGCGGCAAGATCCTCAACGTCCAGAAGGCGTCCGTGGCGGACATGCTGAAGAACGCCGAGTGCGCCTCGATCATCCAGGTCGTCGGCGGCGGCTCCGGGCGCAGCTTCGACCTGTCGGCGGTGCGCTACGGCAAGATCGTGCTGATGACCGACGCCGACGTCGACGGCGCGCACATCCGCACGCTGCTGCTGACGCTGTTCTTCCGCTACATGCGCCCGCTCATCGAAGCCGGCCGCGTCTTCGCCGCCGTGCCGCCGCTGCACCGCATCGAGGTCAACGGCACCGGCCGCGCCAAGCGCGAGGTGGTCTACACCTACTCCGACGCCGAGCTGCGCAAGGTGATCGCGGATCTGACCCGGCGCGGGCGCACGTACAAGGACCCCCAGCGCTACAAGGGGCTGGGGGAGATGGACGAGGACCAGCTGGCCGAGACGACGATGGAGCGCGCGCACCGCACGCTGCGGCGGGTGACCGTGGCCGACGGAGCGGTCGCCGAGCGGGTCTTCGAGCTGCTCATGGGCAACGACGTCGGCCCCCGCAAGGACTTCATCATCGCCGGGGCCGAGCGGCTGGACCGCGAGCGCATCGACGCCTGAGCCGTCGGGACGCTCCGCCACCCCGTTCCCGACACCCCGCGGAGGACCTGCAGCGATGACCGACGACGCCGACCTCACCGCTCCCGAGCTCGTGGACGTCGACCTGCGCGCCGCCGACCGCGCCGACGCGACGCGCCAGCTGGCCCGGCGCCTGGCCGACGCCGGCCGCGTCAGCGACCTCGAGCGCTTCCTCGCCGACGTCACCGCCCGCGAGGAGCAGATGGCCACCGGCGTCCCCGGCGGGATCGGGCTGCCGCACGCCCGCTCGAGCGCCGTGACGGTGACCAGCCTGGCCGTCGGCCGCGTCGTGAGCGGCGAGGGCGTCGACTGGGGCGCCCCGGACGGCCCGGCGAACCTCGTCCTGCTCATCGCCGCGCCCGCCGACGGCGAGGGCGAGCACCTGCAGGTCCTCGCCGCGCTGGCCCGCAAGCTCGTGCACGCCCCCTTCCGCGCGTCGCTGCTGACCGCCCCCGACGCCGCGGCGCTGGCCGGGATCGTCCTGCGGGAGGTCTGCGGGCGATGAGGTTCGTCGCGGTCACGTCCTGCCCCACCGGCATCGCCCACACCTACATGGCCGCCGAGGCGCTGGAGCAGGCGGGCAGGAGCGCCGGCCACGAGGTCGTCGTGGAGACGCAGGGAGCGGCGGGCGCCGACCCGGTGGACCCGGCCGTCATCGCCGCCGCCGACGGCGCGATCTTCGCCGCCGACCTCGAGGTCCGCGACAAGGGGCGCTTCGCCGGGCTGCCGGTCCTGGAGGTCAGCGTCAAGAGGGCCGTCGCCGACGCGCCGGGGGTCCTGGCCGCGGCGGTCGCCACCGTCGGGTCCGCCACCGGGTCCACCACCGGGTCCACCGTCCACCAGCCGGCCGCCGTGCCCGCCGGGCGGGCCGCGGCGGGCCCGCGCGCCGGCACCCGGGTCCGGCAGTGGCTCATGACCGGTGTCAGCCACATGATCCCGTTCGTCGCCGCCGGCGGCATCATGATCGCCCTGTCCTACCTCATCGGCGGCTTCCGGATCAGCGAGGTCCGGGCCGAGGACCTCATCGCCGCCTTCGACCCGCTGTCCGCGCACGACTGGGCGGGGGTGCTGTTCGTCGTCGGCAGCGCCTCGTTCGGCTTCCTCGTCCCCGTCCTGGCCGGGTTCATCGGCTTCGCCGTCGCCGACCGCCCGGGCATCGCGCCCGGCTTCGTCGGCGGTGCGGTCGCCGTCACGGTCGGCGCCGGGTTCCTCGGCGGTCTCGTGGCGGGCTTCCTCGGGGGCTTCACCGCCCTGGCCCTGGCCCGGCTGCGGGTGCCCACCGCGGTGCGCGGCGTCATGCCCGTCGTCGTCATCCCGCTGATCGCCACGTCGGTGACGGCCGGTGCCCTGCTCGTCGTGCTGGGCCGGCCGCTGCGAGCCCTCATGGACGCCCTGACGGCCGGGCTGAACTCCCTGACCGGCAGCGGCATCGTCCTGCTGGGAGTCGTGCTGGGCGCCATGATGGCCGCCGACCTCGGCGGGCCGATCAACAAGGTCGCCTACACCTTCGCCACCACCGGGCTGGCCACGGTGGCCACCGCGTCCGGTGACGCGGTGGAGCTGCGGGTCATGGCCGCCTGCATGGCGGCCGGGATGACACCGCCGCTGGGCATGGCGCTCGCGACGTTCGTGCGCAGGAGCCGGTTCAGCGCGGCCGAGCGCGAGAACGGCAAGGCGGCGGTGCTGCTCGGCGCGTTCTTCATCACCGAGGGCGCGATCCCGTTCGCCGCCACCGCGCCGCTGCGCACCATCCCGGCCGTCGTCCTCGGCTCCGGGCTCACCGGAGGGCTGGTGATGGCCTTCGGCAACACCCTGCGCGCCCCGCACGGCGGTGTCGTGGTCTTCGGCCTCGTCGGCCACTGGCCGCTGTACCTGCTGGCCGTCCTCGTCGGGACGGCCGTCACCGCCGCCGCGGCGATCGCCCTCAAGGGCCGCCCCCGCCAGGACCCGCCGCCGGCCGCGACCGCCGCCGCGCCGGGCGGTGCCGCGGCCCGCTCGGGGACCGGCCCGGCCTGAGCGCCCGACCGACCCGCCGCCCCCACCACCCGCGCCGCCGAGGAGCCCCCGTGACCACCCGCACCGCCGTCGTCGGCTCCCGCGTCGGCCTGCACGCCCGCCCCGCCGCGCTGCTGGTGCAGGCCGTCACCGCCAGCGGCCTGCCGGTGACCCTCTCGCTGGGGGACCGGGGCCCCGTCGACGCGCGCAGCATCCTGCTGGTCATGGGGCTCGGGGCGCGGCACGGCGACCGGGTCGTGCTGTCCGTCGACGACACCGGCGACGGCACCGGTGACGGCACCGGTGACGACGGCGGCGCCGGCGCCGTCCTGGAGCGGCTGGCGGCGCTCGTCGAGACCGACCACGACGCGCTCGCGTGAGCGCGCCCGCCCCGGCCGGCGGCCGCGGCGCCCGCCCCGGCGCGGTCCTCACCGGGGTGGGGGTGGGCACCGGCACCGCCGTGGGCACCGCCGTCGTCCTCGCCCCGCCCGCGCGGCCGCCCGCCGACGAGCCGGCCCCGGCCGACGCGCTCGCGGCGGGCGCCGCCGTCCGCGCCGCGTTCGCCGCCGTGGCCTCCACCCTGCGGGAGCGGGCCCGGTCCGCCGGGACGGCGGCGGCGCAGGTGCTGCAGGCGATCGCGCTCATGGCCGAGGACCCGGGGCTGCTCGCCGAGGCCGAGCGCCGCCTGGACGCGGGCGACGGCCCGGCCACGGCGGTCCACGAGGCCGTCGAGACGTTCTGCGCCGTGCTGGTCGCGGCCGGTCCGCACCTGGCCGAGCGGGCCGGCGACCTGCGCGACGTGGGCGAGCGCGTCGTCGCGCACCTGCTGGGCCTGCCGCCGCCGGGCCTGCCGCCGCTGGACGGCCCGTCGGTCCTCGTCGCCGGCGACCTGGCCCCGGCCGACACCGCGGTGCTGGACCCGGCGCGCGTCGTCGGCGTCGTCACCGAGCGCGGCGGCCCCACCAGTCACACCGCGGTCATCGCCGCGCAGCTCGGCATCCCCTGCGTCGTGCGCGCCGAGGGCGCCCTCGGCCTGCCGGCCGGGGCCCGCCTCGCCGTCGACGCGCGCACCGGCACCGTCACCTGCGACCCGCCGGACGACCTCGTCGCGGACCTCGCCGCGCGCAGCGCCGCGCGGAGGCGGCTGGTGCGCGGCGCCGGCGGCCCCGGCCGCACCGCCGACGGGCTCCCCGTCGCGCTGCTGGCCAACGTCGGCACCCTCGAGGAGGCCGAGCGGGCCGCGGCCGCCCGGGGCGCCGAGGAGGTGGAGGGCGTGGGGCTGCTGCGCACCGAGGTGCTCTTCCTCGACCGGGCGCTCGCGCCCGCGCTGGAGGAGCAGGCCGACGCCTACGCGCGGGTGCTCACCGCCTTCGGCGGGCGCCCGGTCGTGGTGCGCACCCTGGACGCCGGGGCCGACAAGCCGCTGGCGTTCGCGCCCACCGGCGAGCAGGGCAACCTCGCGCTGGGGCTGCGCGGGCTGCGCACCGCCCGCCGCCACCCGCAGCTGCTGACCACCCAGCTGCAGGCGCTGGCCGCGGCGGCCGCGCGCACCCGCACGCGGCCGTCGGTGATGGCCCCGATGGTCTCCACCCCCGCCGAGGCCGCGGACTTCGCCGCCCGGGCGCGCGCCGCGGGGCTGGCCGAGGCGGGGGCGGGGATCGGGGCGGTGGTCGAGGTGCCGGCCGCGGCGCTGCGCGCGCAGGCGCTGCTGGCGGCCGGGCTGGACTTCCTGAGCATCGGCACCAACGACCTCGCGCAGTACGCGATGGCCGCCGACCGCCTCGCCGGCGGGCTGGCCGACCTGCTCGACCCCTGGCAGCCGGCGCTGCTGCAGCTCGTCGCCCTCACCGGCGCCGCCGGTGCGGCCGCGGGCCGCCCCGTCGGGGTGTGCGGTGAGGCGGCGCGCGAGCCGCTGCTGGCGCTGGTCCTCGTCGGCCTGGGCGCCACGAGCCTGTCGATGGCCCCGGCCGCGGTGCCCGCGGTCCGCGCCGCCCTGGCCCGCACGACGGCGGCGACGTGCCGGGCGATGGCCGCGGCGGCGCTGGCCGCCGACTCCCCGCAGCGGGCGCGCACCGCGGCGGCGGGCCTGGCGGACCCGCAGGTGCTCGCGCTGTAGCGTGCGAGGGGTCGCGCACCCGTGACGGACCTCTCGGCGGGACGTCCCCCCGGCCTCGCCGAGAGGTCCCTCAGGGGTGCGCGCCGCGCGTCCGGGAGGTCTCCGGGCGCCCGTCCGGGAGGAGCGCCATGGCCAGGGACCCCAGGGTCGTCGTCACGAGCGCCGGAGCCGTCCGCGGCCGGCCGCCCGAGCGCGGTGTCGTCGCCTTCCGCGGCATCCCCTACGCCGCCGCGCCGGTCGGCCGCGCCCGCTTCGCCGCCCCCGCGCCCCCGGCTCCGTGGCGGGGGGTGCGCGAGGCGCGCGAGCCCTCGCCGGTCGCACCGCAGGACCCGCGCTCGGGCTACGGCTGGGACCCGGGGGCGGGTGCCGACCACCTCACCGTCGACGTGTTCGCCCCCGAGCCCGCGCCCGGGCGCGCCCCCGGGCGCGCCCTGCCGGTGCTGGTGTGGATCCACGGCGGCGGCTGGATCTCCGGGTCCGGCTCGGCGCCCGCCTACCACCCGCGGGCGTGGGTGCGCCGGGGCTTCGTCGTCGTCTCCCTGAACTACCGCCTGGGGTTCGAGGGGTTCGGGTCGGTGGAGGGGGCGCCGGAGAACCGCGGGCTGCTGGACCAGGTCGCGGCGCTGCGCTGGGTGCGCGACGAGGTCGCCGCGTTCGGCGGCGACCCGGACCGGGTGACGATCGCCGGGCAGTCCGCCGGCGCCGCCTCCGTGGCGGCGCTGCTGTGCGCACCCGCCGCGCGGGGGCTGTTCTCGCGGGCCATCGCCGCCAGCACCACCGCCGAGACCTACACCGTCGCGCAGGCCCGGCGGGTGGCGGCGCGGGTGGCCAGCGCGGCCCGGGTGCCCGCGACGCTCGACGGGTTCGCGGGGCTGCCGCCGGTGCGGCTGCTGGCGGCGACGGACGCCGTCGCGGCGGACCTGGCCGCCGACCCCGACGCCGGTCCGCGCGGTGCCGTGCCGCTGCTGTACCACCCCGTCGTCGACGGCGACCTGGTGCCGGGGCCCGCGGTGGAGGGTGCGCACGCGGGCGGCGACCCGGACGTGGAGCTGCTGGTGAGCACCACCGACGACGAGTGGACGCTGTTCTCCCGCAGCCGCTTCGCACCCGTGGCCAGGACGGGCGCCGACGTGGCGGCGTTCGCCGCGGCGGTGGGCCTGGGCCCGGAGGGGGTGCAGGCCTACCGGCGGCTGCTGCCGGGCGCCGATCCGGGCGCGGTGGGGGACGCGCTGCTCACCGACGCCCTCTTCGCCGAACCCTCCCGCCGCTTCGCGCGCCGGCACGCCGAGCGCGGCGGGCGGACCTTCCTGGCCCGGTTCGCCTGGCGCTCACCCGCCTTCGGCGGCCGGTTCGGCGCCACCCACGGGCTGGACGTGCCGTTCGCCTTCGGCAACCCGCTGACGATGGAGCTGTTCCTGCACGCGGTGCCGGTGCTGCCGCTGGTGCGCCGCCTGCCCGGGGTGGGCGACCGGCTGCCCGGGCTGTTCCCCACCCCGGCCGCGAGCGCGCTGGCGCGGCGCGTGGTCGAGGCGTGGACCTCCTTCGCCGCCCACGGCGACCCCGGCTGGCCGGCCATCGGCGCGGACGGCGCACCGGTGCGGGTGTGGGCCTCCACCGACCGCCTCGAGCGCGAGCCCGACCCGCGCGCGGCGATCTGGCGCGACGTGGAGTTCCGCCCCTACGACGGTGCGCCCGCCGGTGCGCCCGCCGGTGCGGTCACCCCCGCGCGCACCGGGGGGTGAGGGCAGCCGCCCCGGCGGCGCTCACGCCAGGAACCCCTCGACGTCCAGCACCCCGCCCGCGGCCTCGAACTCCGCGCGGACCGCGGCCAGCAGGTCCGGGTCGGCCAGCACGTCCAGCGCGGTCAGCGCCAGCCCCACCGCGCCGTCCACGACCCCGGCGTCCCCGGAGGCGGATCCCGCGGCCGCCGCGAACTCCGCGGTGTGCAGGGACAGCTCCGGGCCGGCGACGGCGAGCATCGGGTGGATGGAGGGGACCCGGACGCTGACGTTGCCCAGGTCGGTGGACCCCGACAGCGTCTCGGGCACCACCCCCGGCGGCAGCGCCGTGCGGCCGCGGCGGGCCTGGTGGCGGCTCCAGCGGGCGGCCAGCTCCAGGTTCGCCCGGATCGGCAGGTACGCGGGCTGCCGGTCCCACTCCAGCCGCACCCCGCAGCCGGTCATGGCGGCCGCGGCGCGCAGGACCGTGTCGACCCGCCCGCACAGGTCGGCCAGGGTCGCGGGCTCGGCCGAGCGCACGTAGTACTCCGAGGAGGCCGTCGCGGGCACCACGTTGGGCCGCTGGCCGCCGTCGACGACGATGCCGTGCACCCGGTCGGCGGGGCTGATGTGCTGGCGCAGCATGGCGATGCCCTGGTAACCGGCCACGACGGCGTCGAGGGCGTTGCGCCCCATGAACGGCTGGGCCGAGGCGTGCGCGGCGACCCCCGTGTACGTCGCCCGCACCTGCCGGCGGCCGAGGAAGGGCTGCACGGCCACGTCGTAGCTGAACGGGTGCAGCATCACGACGGCGTCCACGCCGTCGAAGGCGCCCTCGCGGGCCATCAGCTCCTTGCCGCCGCCGCCCTCCTCGGCGGGGGTGCCCAGCAGCAGCGCCGTGCCGCCCACCGCTCCCGAGCGCAGCGCGGCGGCCAGCGCCAGGAAGGCGCCGACGGCGCTGGCGCAGATGACGTTGTGCCCGCAGCCGTGCCCGATGCCCGGCAGGGCGTCGTACTCGGCGAGCACCGCCACCACGGGCCCCTCGCCGGCGCTGACGCCCGCCCGCAGCGCGGTCTCCAGCCCGTGCACCCCCACCTGCGCCTGCACCCCGTGCGCGGCGAGCAGGTCGGCGACCGCGCGCACGGAGGCGTGCTCGGCGAAGGCCTCCTCGGGGCAGGCGTGCAGCCGGTGGCTCAGCGCCAGCAGGTCCTCGCGCAGCTCCTCCACGGCGGCCTCGGCGGCGTCGAGGACCGCCGCCGGAGCGCCGGCGAAGGCGCTGCGCAGCGGGGTGGCGCCGGCGGCCGCCCGCTCGGTGGCGGCGCGCACGCCCTCCAGGTAGGTCGTGTCCGGCCGGGTGGGCCGCGTGTCGTCGCGCACCGCGTCGGGGGTCTGGTCAGCCATGGCAGGCAGGCCTACCGCGCACCGGGCCGCGGATCCAGCCCGGGCGCGGCGCGTCGCCACCGCGCGGCGCCCGCGTGCCGGCGGGTGGAGCGGGGGTCAGCCCGCCCGCGCGCGCACCTCGCGCGGGTCGCGCCCCCGCGGCTGCGACGGGCGCGGCAGCGGCTGGACCTCCGGCACGTCGAAGGTGCACGGCGCCTCCAGGTCCACCCTGAACTCCCGCCCGTGGTGGGAGGTCGTCAGCGGGCCGCCGCTGACGACGGTGTACCGCGCCCGCTGCCGGTCGCCCTCGCGGCTGATCGACACCTCCAGGCAGGAGCCGCGGTGCCGGGTGCGGAAGCACAGCCCGCGCAGCCCCTCCGGCAGCCGGGGCGCGAACGCCAGCCGCCCGTCGGCGTCGCGCATCCCGCCGAAGCCGGCCACCAGCGCCTGCCAGGCCCCGGCCAGGGAGGCGATGTGCAGCCCGTCGGCCGTCTTGCCGCGCAGGTCGTGCAGGTCCACGAACGCGGCCTCGTGCGCGTAGTCCTCCGCCAGGCCCAGGTGCCCCACCTCGGCGGCGATGACGGCCTGCACCGACGCCGACAGCGAGGAGTCGCGCACCGTCAGCGCCTCGTAGTACTCGAAGGCGGCGCGCTTGTCCTCCGGGCTGAACGCGTCCGGGCGCAGCTGCAGCGCCAGCACGAGGTCGGCCTGCTTGGCGACCTGGCGGCGGTACAGGCTGAAGTACGGGAAGTGGTCGGCCAGCGGGTACTGCTCGATCGAGGTGCCCTCGAAGTCCCACCGCTTGCGCCGGGTCGAGCCGGCGTCCTGGGTGGGCATCCCGGTGTCCGGGTCGCGCGGCACGTGCACCGCGTCGGCCAGCCGCTCCCAGACGGCCAGCTCCTCCTCGCCCACGCCGAGGGCGTCCGCGCGCTCGGGGAAGCGCCGCGCCAGCTCCACCGCGGCCCGCAGGTTCGCCTGCGCCATGAGGTTGGTGTAGGCGTTGTCGTCCACCAGGGCGGTGTACTCGTCGGGACCGGTGACCCCGTCGACGTGGAAGCGGCCCTGCTCGTCCTCGCGGCCCAGCACCACCCACAAGCGCGCCGTCTCCACGACGAGGTCGGTGACGAGCTCGCGGGCCACGTCCTCGTCTCCGGTGGCGTGCACGTGGCGGACGGCGGCGTCGGCGATGTCGGCGTTCAGGTGCACCGCGGCCGTGCCCGCCGGCCAGTACCCCGAGCTCTCCCGGCCGGTGATGGTGCGCCAGGGGTACGTCGCCCCCGCCAGGCCGAGCTCGCGCGCCCGATCCCGCGCCGCCGGCAGCATCGCGTGCCGCCAGCGCAGCGCCTCCGCGGCGGCCTCCGGCCAGACGTGGTTGAGCATCGGCATGACGAACACCTCGGTGTCCCAGAAGGTGTGCCCGTCGTAGCCGGTGCCGGTCAGCCCCTTGGCGGGGATGCCCCGGTCGGTGGCCTGCGCGACCGCCTGGAAGACGTGGAAGAGCGCGAAGCGCACCGCCTGCTGCAGCTGGTCGTCGCCGTCGACGCGCACGTCGGCGTGCTCCCAGAAGTCGTCGAGGACGGCGCGCTGCTCGGCGGCCAGGTGCTCCCAGCCGGTGCGCGCGCCCTCGGTGAGGACGGTGCGCAGCCGCGCCAGCAGCGCCTCGCGGTCCACCCGCGGCTCCCAGCCCAGGACCGCGAACTTCACCACCCGCAGCTCCTGGCCCGGCTCCAGCCGCACCCGCGCGGTCGTGACGACCCGGTCGGCGGTGGCGTGGGTGCGCACCTCGGTGTCGGCCGGGCCGGCGACGTCGTGGTCGACGAGCACGGCCACCGACAGCGCGCTGCCGTCGGTGCGCTGCTGCACGAGGCCGCCGCGCCCCTGCGCCCGCGTCACCGCCTCGTGCAGCTGCGCGCTGCACACCACCGCCGAGCGCACCTCCACCTCCTGCGCGGCGTCGACGGCGCGCACCCGGTAGTCCACGGCGAGCAGGCCCGGCCGCTCCAGCGGCACGAGGCGCTCGGAGCGCACCTGCACCCGCGCGCCGTCGGGGGAGGTCCACTCCAGCTCGCGGCGCAGCGTGCCCGCGCGCAGGTCCAGCGTGCGCTCGTGGGCGTGCAGCTCACCGGTGCGCACGTCGAGGCGCTCGGGGCCGACGAACAGCTCCACCAGCGTGGGGTCGGGCACCGCGACGAGGCGCTCGGCCACCTGCGGGTAGCCGTAGCTGTACTCGGGGTAGGTCAGCGGCCACAGCTCGTAGGCCCCGCTGAGGTAGGTGCCGGGGCTGCCGCACGGGGCTCCCTCGTCCAGGGACCCGCGCACCCCCAGGCGCCCGTCGGAGAGGGCGAACAGCGACTCGGTGCGCTCGAGGGCGGAGACGTCGAGCTCGCCCTCGTGCACCGCCCACGGGTGCACCGCCCCCAGGTCCTTGCCCTCGTGCTCCCTCGCCCCGTCCGCGCCACCCGTGCCCACGTCAGCTCCCGTCCCGGCCCGCCGTGCTTCGACGGTTCACGGCGACATCCGAGCAGCTGCGGGCGCCGCCCGCACCTCCGCCGCCCGCCGCAGCAGGCCCGTGAGCACCTCCTGCGCGTGCGTCCACAGCAGCGCGCCGCCGGCGCCCGGCACGAGCGTGCGCGTCGAGGCCGGGATGCGCTCGTGCAGCCGGCGGCCGTGGTCGGGGGAGTGCACCGGGCTGGTGTCCAGCTCGCCGTACCAGAGGTCCACGGGCACGGCGAGGTCCGCGACGTCGAAGGGCCAGGGCCCCATCGCGAGCACGGTGTCGCGCGCGTACCCGCCCGGCCCCTGCCGGAAGGCCTCCGCCAGCGCGCGCCGGAACGCCGCCGAGAAGTCCGGGCGGGAGTACGCGGCGCGGTCGGCCGGCCCGCTCGTCGCCTCCACCAGCGCCTGCAGCCGCTCCGGGCCGGAACCGTCCGCGAACCGCCGCTCGGCCGCCGCGGGATCCTCCGCGCACGCCCGGGCGAGGGTTCGCAGCTGCGGCTCCAGCAGTGCGCGCGTCGACGGGTCGTGCAGGTCGTCGGCGCCCGACACCACGCTCAGGGTGCTCAGCAGACCCGCTGCCGCGCAGGCGAAGCCGAAGGCCGAACCCTGGGAGAACGCGACCCCCGCGGCGTCCCGCAGACCCGCCCGCTCGCACAGCTCCCGCACGTCCTGCGCCCAGGAGGTCAGGTCGCGGCCGGGGTGGGGGTCGGAGCCGCCCAGCCCCGGCCGGTCCAGCGAGACGAGCCGGACGCCGAGGCCGTCGAGCAGGTGGGTCCCGAACCCCAGGGACCGGCTCGTCGCCGCACCCGGGAAGAGCAGCACCGGCCGGCCGTCGGGCGGCCCCCACTCGCTCCAGGCGAGGTGGCGGCCGTCGCGCAGACGGGTCCGCCCGAGCCGCTCGGGTGCCGCGGTGCCCAGGTCCACGGCAGGCACGGTAGCCACCTGCGCGCGAGCGCGCCGGGAGTTCCCGACCGCCCTGCCCGGGCCGCACCGGGGCGGGCGCCGGGCCGGGCCGGCGCCCGCGCCCCGGGGGCGCCAGACGCCCGCGCCCCGGGGGCGTCAGAGGACGGGCGGGCCCGCGATCGCGGCCACCGGCTTGTCCAGCGCGGTGCCCGAGCCGTCGCGGCGGCCCGGCACCTCCGGCAGCGCCACCGCCGTCCCCGTCGGCGTCGCCGCCTCGGCCGGACCGCGCCCGGCCCACGCCAGCAGCAGCGCGTCCTCGCCGCGGGCGAAGCGGTGGCAGCGCACGCCACCGGTGGCCCGGCCCTTGGCCGGGTACTCCGCCAGCGGCGTCACCTTCGCCGACCCCAGCTGGCCGGTGCCGCCCGCGGAGTCCCCGGCGACCGTGACGACGACCGCGTCCGGGTCGTCGGCCTCCACGGCCGTCATCGAGACCACCCGCGCACCGGGGGAGAGCCGGATCCCGGCCACGCCCGCCGCGCCGCGCCCCTGCGGGCGCACCAGCGCGGCGGAGAAGCGCAGCAGCTGCGCGTCGGAGGAGACGAGGACCAGGTCCTCCTCGCCGGTGGTCAGCTGCACCGCGGCCACGACCTCGTCGCGCTGGCGGGCGCTGACGTCCTTGAGCGCGATGACGTCCACCTCGTCGCGGTTGCCGAGCGCCTCCAGCACGACCCGCTTGACCACGCCCGTCGCCGTCGCCAGCGCGAACCCCGGGTCGTCGGGGTCCTGCACCCCGGCCACCGGCAGCGGCACCAGCCCCAGCGCCCGCTCGCCCTTGCCGAAGGTGACGAACTCCTTCACCGCCGCACCGCCGGACAGCGTCGGGCGGCCGTTGGTGGGCGGCAGCACCGGCAGGTCCAGCACCGGCACCCGCACCAGCCGGCCGGCGGAGGTGAGCAGCCCCACGTACCCGCGCGCGGTGGCCGGTGCGGCCGAGACGAGGAGGTCGTGCTTGCTGCGCCGGCCCTCGGTGCCCAGCGGCTCGGCCGTGGCCGTGCGCGCCAGCAGCCCCGTCGAGCTCAGCAGGACGTGGCAGGGGTCGTCGGTGATCTCCAGCTGCGTCGCCGCGCCCGTCGCCGGGCCCGCGCTCGTCAGCAGCACCGTCCGCCGCGGGGAGCCGTGCTCGGCGGCGACCGCGGCCAGCTCGTCGCTCACCAGCGAGCGCAGCCGGCCCTCGTCGTCGAGGATCGCCTGCAGCTCGGCGATCGTGGCCCGCAGCTCGGCCTGCTCGCGCTCCAGCTCGATGCGCGAGAACCGGGTGAGCCGGCGCAGCTGCATGTCGAGGATGTAGCGGCCCTGGGGCTCGGACAGCGCGAAGCGCTCCGTCAGCCGCGACAGCGCGATGCCCGCGTCGTCGCTGCCGCGCACGATCGCGATGACCTCGTCGATGTCGACGATGGCCACGAGCAGGCCGTCGACCAGGTGCAGGCGGTCGGTGGCCCGGCCCAGGCGGAAGGCGGTGCGCCGGCGCACCACGTCCAGGCGGTGCGCGATGAACACCTGCAGCAGCTCGAGCAGCCCCAGCGTGCGCGGCTGGCCGTCGACCAGCGCGACGTTGTTGATGCCGAACGTCTCCTCCATCGGGGTGAGCCGGTACAGCTGCTCCAGCACGGCCTCGGGCACGAAGCCGTTCTTCACCTCGATGACCAGGTGCAGGCCGCGGGTGCGGTCGGACAGGTCCGTGACGTCCGCGACGCCCTGCAGGCGCTTGTTCTTGACGCTGTCGGCGATCTTCTCGATGAGCCGCTCCGGGCCCACCCCGTAGGGCAGCTCGGTGACCACGAGGGCCTGGCGGCGGCCGACCTTCTCCACCCGCACGTTCGCGCGGGTGCGGAACGTGCCGCGGCCGGTGGCGTAGGCGTCCCGGATGCCCTCCAAGCCGACCACCCGCCCGCCGGTGGGGAAGTCCGGGCCGGGCACGAAGCGCATGAGCGCCGGCAGGTCGGCGCCCGGGTTCTTGATGAGGTGGCGCGCGGCGGCGACGACCTCGCCGAGGTTGTGCGGCGGCATGTTCGTGGCCATGCCGACCGCGATGCCGCTGGCGCCGTTGACGAGCAGGTTCGGGAACGCCGCCGGCAGCACGCCGGGCTCGGTGAGGCGGTCGTCGTAGTTGGGGACGAAGTCGACGACGTCCTCGTCCAGGCCCGTGGTCATCAGCAGCGCCGCCGGCGCCATGCGCGCCTCGGTGTAGCGCTGCGCGGCCGGGCCGGCGTCCGGGGAGCCGAAGTTGCCGTGCCCGTCCACCAGCGGCAGGCGCATCGTGAACGGCTGCGCCTGGCGCACCAGCGCGTCGTAGATCGCGACGTCGCCGTGCGGGTGCAGCTTGCCCATGACCTCGCCGACCACGCGGGCCGACTTCACGTGCGCGCGGGCGGGCAGCAGGCCCATGTCCTGCATCATGTAGAGGATGCGCCGCTGGACGGGCTTGAGGCCGTCGCGGGCGTCGGGCAGGGCGCGCGAGTAGATGACCGAGTAGGCGTACTCCAGGAAGGCCCCCTGCATCTCCTGCTCGACGTCGATGTCGACGATCCGCTCGGGGACGTCGGGCGGCGGGGCAGGTGCGGTCTTGCGAGGCATGCCCGGCATTCTGCCGTCCCGCTCCGACGCACCGCGTCCGCGCCGCGCGCTACCCGCCCCAGGGCGCGCCGAACCGCCCGTCGTGCGCGGTGTCGGCCAGGGTGCGCCGGTGCCGCCGCGAGGGCCGCGAGCGCTCGTCCGGCGCCGGGTGGCCCAGGCCGACGACCGCCACCACGCGCCGGTCGGCGGGCACGCCGAACGCCGCGCGGACGGCCTCGTGCGCCGCCGAGGGCACCCCGAACAGGCACGCGCCGAGCCCGGCGTCCACGGCCGCGAGCAGCAGCAGCAGCCCGGACATCCCGGTGTCCACGTCCGGCCAGGGCACCTGCCAGGTGGCCGCGTCGCGGTCCGGGCCGGGCTTGTCGGGGCGCGCGTAGCGGGCCGCGTAGGCGCCGGGGTCGGCCAGCAGCACCACGAGCACCGGCGCCGTGCGCATCCCCGCCAGCCAGCCGTCGTCCACCGCACCCGCTGCCGCACCCGCCGCCGAGCCCGCTCCCCGCTCGCGCGTGGTGAGCTCCCAGAAGAGGTCGCGGTCGGCGGCCCGGCGCAGCACGAGCAGGTCGCGGCCCTGGCTGTTGCCCGCGCTGGGCGCCCGCAGCGCCGCCGCGAGCACCGCCGTCAGGACGTCCTCGTCGACGGCCCGCCCGTCGTAGCGGCGCACCATCCGCCGCGCCCGCAGCACCCGCCCGAAGTCCACCCCGCCATCCTGCCGCGCCGGGCGCGGGACCACCGGGCGCGCGGGACGGACCGCCCTAGGATCGTGACCATGCCGCTGCCGCCCGTGGGGTACCCGACCCGGTGGGAGGCCGACGTGGCCCTGCGCGACGGGGGGACGGCGCACGTGCGCCCCATCCGGCCCTCGGACGCCGACCTCGTGGCCGCCTTCCACTCCCGGCAGTCCGAGGAGTCGCGCTACCTGCGCTTCTTCGCCCCCATGCCGCGGCTGTCCCGGCGCGACCTGGCCCGCTTCACCCAGGTCGACCACGTCGACCGGGTCGCCCTCGTGGCCACCGTCGGCGAGGACATCGTCGGCATCGCCCGCTTCGACGCCGCGCCCGTGCGCCCCGGCCGCCCCCGCTCGGCCGAGGTGGCCTTCAACATCTCCGACGCCCACCAGGGCCGCGGGCTGGGCTCGGTGCTGCTGGAGCACCTGGCGGCCGCCGCCCGCGAGCGCGGCATCCGCCGCTTCACCGCCGACGTCCTGCCGCAGAACGCCAAGATGATCGGCGTCTTCCGCGAGGCCGGCTTCGAGGTGCGCCAGGGCTACTCCGACGGCGTGCTGGAGGTGTCCTTCGACATCGACCCCACCGAGCGCTCCATCGACGTCATGCGCGCGCGCGAGCAGCGCGCCGAGGCCCGCAGCGTCGCCGCGCTGCTCACCCCCTCCTCCGTCGTGGTCGTCGGCGCCCGCCGCACCCCCGGCACGGTGGGCCACCGGCTGCTCGCCGACCTCGTCACCGGCGGCTTCGCCGGGCGGGTGCACGCCGTCAACGCCGCCGGCGCCGGGCAGGAGCTGCTCGGCGTGCCGCTGCTGGCCTCGGTGCGCGAGGTGCCCGCCCCCGTCGACCTCGCCGTCATCGCCGTGCCGCCCGCGGCCGTCATCGACACCGTCGCCGACTGCGCCGCCGTGGGCGTGCGCGGGCTCGTCGTCGTCTCCAGCGGCTTCGCCGAGACCGGCCCCGAGGGCGTCGCGCTGCAGCGCGAGCTCGTGCGCATCGCCCGCGCCAACGGCATGCGCGTGGTGGGCCCGAACTCCTTCGGCCTGGTCAACACCGACCCCGCCGTGCGGCTGAACGCCTCGCTGGCCGAGGAGGTGCCCGCCCGCGGGCGCTTCGGGCTGTTCAGCCAGTCCGGGGCGCTGGCGGTCACCGTCCTCAACTCCGCGCAGCGGCGCGGGCTGGGCATCTCCACCTTCGTCTCCGCCGGCAACCGCGCCGACGTCTCCGGCAACGACCTCATGCAGTTCTGGCAGGACGACGAGGACACCGCGGCCGTCGGCCTGTACCTGGAGAGCGTCGGCAACCCCCGCAAGTTCAGCCGCGTGGCGCGCGCGCTGGCCCGCCGCAAGCCCGTCGTGGTCGTCAAGTCCGGCGCCTCCGGGTTCGGGGTGCCGCCCGGGCACGCCGTGCGCCGCTCGCAGGTGCCCTTCGAGGTCGTCGACAGCATGCTGCGCCAGGCCGGCGTCATCCGCGTGGAGAACGTCCACCAGCTCTTCGACGTCGCCCAGGTCGCCGTCGACCAGCCGCTGCCGCAGGGCTCGCGCATCGCCGTCGTCGGCAACTCCGACGCCCTGGGCACCCTGGCCGCCGACGCCTGCGTCAGCTGGGGCCTGCAGGTGGTGCACGGACCGGTCAACACCCACCCCGAGGCCGGTGCCGACGTCTTCACCGAGGCGCTGCGCGCCGCCTTCGCCGACCCCGAGGTCGACGCCGTCGTCGCCAGCTGGGTGCCGCCCACCGCCACCGTCGACGCCGCCGTGGCGGCCGCCGTCGCGCGCACCGCCGCCGAGGGCGGCAAGACGTGCGTCACGTGCTTCCTCGGCACCCGCTCGGTGTCGGCGGCGCTCGCCGGCACCCCCGAGGGCGCCGACCTGCCCTCCGTGCCGTCCTTCCCGACGCCCGAGGACGCCGTGCGGGCGCTGGCGTCGGTGGTGCGCTACGCCGAGTGGCTGCGCAAGGACCGCGGGCACCCCGTGGCCCCCGCGGGCGTCGACCTCGCCCGCGCCCGCGCCGTGGTCGAGCGCGCGCTCGCCGAGCGCCCCGAGGGCGGCGCGCTCGGCCGCGAGGCCCGCGGCGCGCTGCTGGAGGCCGTGGGCGTGCCGCTGCTGGCGCGCGCGGAGGTCGCCTCGGTGACCGAGGCCGTGGAGGCCGCCGAGCGCTTCGGCTACCCGGTGGCCCTCAAGACCGTCGGCGAGGAGCTGTCCGGCCGCCAGGACCTGCGGGGCATCCGCCTGGGGCTGGCGGGCCCGGACGCGCTGCGCGGCGCCGTCGACGAGATGCGCAGCGTCTTCGGCGACGCCGCGCGCACCCTCGCGGTGCAGCCGATGGCACCGCTGGGGGTGCCCTGCCTGGTGCGCAGCACCGAGGACCCCCTGTTCGGCCCGGTGATCTCCTTCGGCGTCGAGGGCGACCCCATCGACCTCATGGGCGACGTGGCCTACCGCATCCCCCCGCTGACCGACGTCGACGTGGCCGACCTCGTGCGCTCGGTCAAGGCCGCCCCCAAGCTCTTCGGGCACCGCGGCGCCCCGCCGCTGGACGCCGACGCCCTCGAGGACGTCGTGGCGCGCGTCGCGGTCCTGGCCGACGCGCTGCCGGAGATCGCCGAGCTGCGGCTGTCGCCCGTCCTCGTCGCCGAGCGCGGTGTCACCGTCCTGGACGCCGTGGTGCGCGTCGCCGCGCCGCAGGGGCGCGCCGACCCCGACCGGCGCACCCTGCCCGGCTGACCCGGCGCACCCCGCCCGGCTCGGGCCCGGGGCGCGGGAGGGCCACCCGGGTGG
The DNA here is from genome assembly GCF_050871885.1 of Kineococcus aridisoli. Taxonomy (NCBI): domain Bacteria; kingdom Bacillati; phylum Actinomycetota; class Actinomycetes; order Kineosporiales; family Kineosporiaceae; genus Kineococcus; species Kineococcus aridisoli. The sequence continues at coordinate 19,946 of NZ_JBJLSF010000068.1, forward strand.
ACCCGGGGAGCGCGCCGTCAAGGTGGGCGGCGGCTCCGTCGATGCCCGGTCGTGCGCACGCGCCGAGCAGCCGACGCCCCGCCGCGCCCCGCCGGGGTGGAGCGGGCCGCCGGCGTCTTCGTCGCCGTCTGCGCACCCGTGATGGGGCTGCTCGTGGCGGGCTGCCTGCTGCTGGCCCCCGACCTGGTCCTGCCCGGCCGCGTGCCGCTGCTGGCCGCGCTCGGCGTCGCCGCACCGCTCGCGGCGGGCCTGGCGCTCGTGCAGCTGCGCCGCACCGGCCGGGCCCCGCTGTGGTGGGCGCTGTGGGCCACGCTGGCCGTCTGGGGCGTCGGCGCCTGCGTGCACGACCCGGAGCTGCGCCAGTCCGTCGCCGTCGGCCTCGTCGTCGCCCCGCTCTTCACGGCGCTGTTCACCCGCGCGCGCCGCGTGAGCACCGGCCGCGCCACCGCGCTGCACCTGGTCCTGACCGCCCCGGCCGTCGTGCACCTGGCCGCCTCCAGCGAGGGCGACGTCTTCGAGCGCGCCGTCCGCGCCGCCTGCGCGGTCTCCGTCGTGGGCGTGGTCGTCGTCTGCAGCGCGGTGCTGCGCCGCCGCCTCGACGACGCCCTGGCCCGCGCCGACCACCTGGCCCTGCACGACCCCCTCACCGGGCTGCTCAACCGCCGCGGCCTGGCCGCCCGCCTGGAGGAGCTGCCGCCCGCCCCCTGGCTGGGCGTGCTGCTGGCCGACGTCGACCACTTCAAGGTCGTCAACGACCGCCTCGGCCACGACGCCGGCGACCAGGTCCTGCTGGCCGTCGCCGCCGCCGCCCGGCGCGCGGTGCGCGGCGGCGACCTGCTCGTGCGCTGGGGCGGCGAGGAGGTCCTCGTCGTGGTGCCCCTGGAGGGGCCCGGGGAGCTGGAGGTGCTCGCGCAGCGGCTGCGGCGGGAGGTGGCCGAGGCGCCCACCGCGGCCCCCGTGACGCTCAGCGCGGGGGGCGCCGCCCTGCCCGTCGGCCCCGTCGGCCCCGTCGGCCCCGTCGACCCCGCACGCCGCGGCGCCGCGGCGGTGCGCGCCGACGTCCTGGAGCGCCTCGTGCCGCACGCCGACCGCGCCCTGTACGCGGCCAAGGCCGCGGGCCGCGACCGGGTGCACCTGCAGCTGCTCGACGCGACCGGCGCCCCCGCCGGCGCCGCCGCGGGCACCGCCACCGGTGCGACCACTCGTCCCCGGACCGGTGGTCCCGGTGGGGAGGACCGCCCGGCACCGCACCGGCCGTCGCCCGAACCGGTGCCGCGGCCCGCTCCGGGCGCTCCCGGCGCCTGAGGGTGCGCGAGGATGGGGGGATGCGCGAGCGCACCAACCCCCGGCGAGCCGGACGGACCACCCCCCACGCCGAGACCCACGCCGAGACCCACGCCGACCCGCACGGCGAACCCCCGGCGGGCGGGCAGGCGTGGCACGAGCTGCCCGACGCGCTGCTGACCGACCTCGAGCGCGCCGGCTACTACCCCGCGCTGGTCGCCGACTGCCTGCGCACCGCCGTCTCCGGCGAACCGGTCGGCGCGCACCTGGTGCACCCCGAGACGACCTTCGACGCCAACGAGGTCCGCCGCCACGTCACCGTGCTGGCCACCACCCCCACCCGCCTCGTCGTCGCCCACGCCGACGACCACGGCCCCGACGAGACCGCCAGCGAGCCGTACGCCGTCTGCTCCACCGAGAGCGTCGCGCTGGAGCGGGTGCACTCCGTCGTCGTCTCCCAGGTCGTCACCCGGCCCGCCGAGCACCGCCCCGGCGCCGTCCCCGCCGAGGTCAGCCTGACGCTGGGCTGGGGCGCGGTGCAGCGCGTCGACCTCGAACCCGCCTCCTGCCCCGACCCCGACTGCGAGGCCGACCACGGCTACACGGGCTCGCTGACCGGTGACGACCTCACGGTGCGCATCGCCAGCGCCGCCGAGGGGGCCGACGCGGTCGCCGGGGCCCTCGCGTTCGCCCGGGCCCTGTCGGCCGTCACCTCCCGCTGACGCCGCCCGTGCTCCCCGTGCTCCCGGCGGCCCCCGCGTACGGCACCGACACCCTCGCCGACCTGCTGCCCGCCGTCGGGCGCGCGCTGGGGGTCGACTCGCTGGCCGCGGCCTCGCCGCAGCTGCTGCTGCCGCGGGCGCAGCGGATCTGCCTCGTGCTCGTCGACGGCATGGGCGACCTGGCGCTGCAGGCGCGTTCCGGGCACGCCCCGACCCTGCGGCGGTGGCGCTCGGAGGGCCTGCACCGCACGCTGGGCGCCGGGTTCCCCACCACCACCGCCACGAGCATGGGCCTGCTGGGCACCGGCCTGCCGCCGGGCGGGCACGGTCTCGTCGGCTACGAGGTCCTCGACCCCGAGCGCGACGAGCTGCTCAACGAGCTGCAGTGGAACGGGCCCGTCGACCCCCGCCGCTGGCAGCCGCACACGACGGTCTTCCAGCAGGTCGCGGCCGGCGGCGTCGACGTCGTGCGGGTGGCGCCGCCGCACTTCGACGGCTCCGGGCTCACCGAGGCCGCGCTGCGCGGCGGGCGCTTCGTCGGCACCCCCGAGCGCCTCGAGGCCCGCGTCGACGCCGCGGTCACCGCCGTGCGCTCGGCCCCCGCGCAGCTCACCTACCTGTACTGGGGCCGGCTGGACGCCACCGGGCACGCCGAGGGCGTGGACTCCTGGCAGTGGGGGGAGGAGCTGGGCCGCGTGGACGCCGCGATCGCCGAGCTCTCGCGCCGGCTGCCGCGCGGCACCCTGCTCGTGGTCACCGCCGACCACGGCATGGTCGACGTCGCCGCCCCCGACCGGATCGACCTCGCCCACGAGGGCGCGCTGCGCGCCGGCGTCCGGCACGCCGGCGGGGAGCCGCGCGCCGTCCAGCTGTACGTCGAGCCCGGCGCGGCGCCCCAGGTGGCCGCCGCGTGGCGCGAGCGCCTCGGCGCCTCCGCCGACGTGCTGCTGCGCGAGGAGGCCGTCGCCGCCGGCTGGTTCGGGCCGGTGGAGGAGCGCGTGGCCCCCCGCATCGGCGACGTCCTCGTCGTCATGCGCGAGCAGGTCGCCGTCGTGAACTCCGCCCGGATGCGCCCGGACACGCTGCGCCTGGTCGGCCAGCACGGGGCGCTCAGCGACGCCGAGCGCCTGGTGCCGCTGTTCTGCGTGCCCTGCTGACCGCTCCCGCCGGCCGCCGCCCGGTCCGGCGGGAGGTCAGTCCTTCTTCGTCCCGAACATGATCTCGTCCCAGCTGGGGACGCTGGAGCGCTTGCCGGCGCCGCCCCCGCCACCGCCCGCGCCGCCGCGCCGCTGCGAGCGGTTGCGCCGGCGCGCGGGCGGGCGGGGCTCGGGCTGGGTGCGGACGGGGGCCTCCGCGGTGCCCTCCCGGGGCTCCTCGACGCCGGCGTCCTGCTCCGCCGCCGCGTCCTGCGCGGGCACCCGCGCCGGAGCCTGCTCCACGTCCTCCGCCGGCGCCTGCTCCGCGTCCCGCTGCGCGCCCTGGTCCGCATGCCGGTCCGCGCTCTGGTCCGCGTGCTGGTCCGCCCCGGGCGAGGCGGCGGTGCCCGCCGCCTCGCCCACCTCGTCCTCGGACCGGGACCCGGCCGTCGTCGTCGCGGCAGGGGGAGCGGGCAGCACGGTGCGGTCCTGCAGCTCGTGGGGCGCCGACGCCGCGGGGTGCGCGGGCGGCGGGTCGGCCAGCAGCGCGTCGACCCGCGGTGCGGCGGCGGAGGCGTCGAGCTGCTCGCCGGGCGGCTCCTCGTCGTGCCGGTCCGCCCGCTGCGCGTCCTCGCTCCCGCCGCCGTCCGCGCCGCCGTCCGCTTCGACGTCCGGGTGCGGCGGGGAGGGGCGCACCCCGCGCTGCGCGTCGAGCGCGTCGAGGATGTCGCCGGTGCTCGGCCGCGCCGGGCGCCGCTCGGCGGTGCCGTCCTGGCGGCGGCCGCGCTCGCTGGTGCGCACCCCGCCGTCGGCCTCGACGTCGTAGACGCGCTCGGAGGCGGGACGACCCTCGCCGACCAGGGAGACCAGCCGGCGCGAGGGCAGCGGGCCGGCCTCGGCCGGCTCCTCCTCGCTGAGCCAGCGGGCCTCGTCGTCGCGCGCGGACAGCACCCGTGCCGCCGGGTCGAAGCCCCAGCGGGCGACGCGGCCGCGGCCACCGGCCACGAACTCGCACTGCACCGTCCAGCCGCCGTCCTCCTCGCGCCAGGAGTCCCAGCGCGCGCCCTCGGGGTCGACGGCGCGGGCGGTCAGCCGGGCCACGACGACCTCGTCGAGGGTGCCCGCCGCGCCGCGCCCGAACGGCGTGCGCCGCGCCAGGCCCGCCACGTGGGCGCGCTCGGCCAGCACCGGGCCCTCGTAGCGGCGCACGTGCTCCAGCGTCAGCCCGCCGGCGGCCGCGACGTCCTCGGCGCTCTCGCCGGAGCGGATGCGCGCCTGGATGTCGCGGGGGCGCAGCTGCGCCTCCATCTGGATCTGCAGCTGACCCAGGCGCGCGCGGTCGCGGCGCACGGCCGCGCGCAGCGCCTCGTCCACCCGCAACCGGTAGCGGTTGCCGTCGGGAGCCACGAGCACGACGTGCTCGCCGTCGTCGTGGACCCCCACGAGCCTCAGGTCCTGCATGAGGGGCGCCCTCCCGGAAGTGTCGCCGTCGCGCTGACCAGCCTGCCGACCGCCGGCCGGCCCGCGAGCCGACGTGGTGTCGGGAGTGCACTCTGCCACCTCCGGCGGCACCCCGGAGGACCCGGCGCCCCACCGCACCGCGACGGCGGTGAGAATGGCCCCGTGAGCGATGCCAGCCCCTACGACGCCCTCCTGCTGCTGTCCTTCGGCGGGCCCGAGGGTCCCGACGACGTGATGCCGTTCCTGGAGAACGTGACCCGCGGGCGGGGGATCCCCCGCGAGCGCCTGGAGGCGGTGGCCGAGCACTACCTGCACTTCGGCGGCAAGAGCCCCATCAACGACCAGAACCGCGAGCTGCTCGCGCAGCTGCGCCGCGAGCTCGACGCCCGCGGCCTGGACGGGCTGCCGCTGCTGTGGGGCAACCGCAACTGGGAGCCCTACGTCACCGACGTGCTGCGCGAGGCGCACGAGGCGGGCGCGCGGCGGGTGCTCACCGTCTTCACCAGCGCCTACTCCTCGTACTCCAGCTGCCGGCAGTACCGCGAGGACCTCGCCAGGGCGCTGGACGTCCTCGCCGGCGAGGGCCGCGCGCTGGAGGTCGACAAGATCCGGCACTACTTCAACCACCCGGCCTTCACCGAGGTCAACGGCGCGGCCGTCGCCGACGCCCTCGCCGGCCTGCCCGAGCCGGTGCGCGACGGCGCCCGCGTCGTCTTCGTCACCCACAGCGTCCCGACGGCGATGGACGACGCCTCCGGGCCGCCCGCGGCCGGCGGCGGCGCCTACGTGCGCCAGCACCGCGACGTGGCCGCCGAGGTCGCGCGGGTGGCGGGGGAGCGCGCCGGGCGCGCGCTGGAGTGGGACCTGGTCTACTGCTCGCGCAGCGGCCCGCCCTCGCAGCCGTGGCTGGAGCCCGACGTCAACGACCACCTGCGCGCCCTGCACGCCGGCGGCACCAGCGCGGTCGTCGTCGCACCGATCGGCTTCGTCAGCGACCACATGGAGGTCAAGTTCGACCTCGACACCGAGGCCGCCGAGACCGCCGAGGAGATCGGGCTGCCGTTCGCGCGGGCGGCCACGGTCGGCGCCTCCGAGCGCTTCGTGGCGGGTCTGGTCGACCTCGTGCAGGAACGCGCCGAGGTCGCGCGCGGCGGCCGCCCGCCGCAGCCGGTCAGCGGTGGGCTCGGGCCCTCGCACGTGGTGTGCCCGGTCGACTGCTGCCGCAACCTGCGCGCCGACCTGCCCGCCGCGACGGGCGAGGACTACGTCGCCCCCGCCGGGGTGTGAGCGCCGTCGTGGACGGCGGCGCCCCCGGCGGGCCGCAGGAGGCCGCCGCGCTGCGCGCTGTCGCCGAGCAGGTGGCCCGGGCCGCGGGGGAGCTCATCTCCCGCGGCCGCCCGGACCGCGTGGAGGTGGCCGCGACCAAGTCGAGCCCCACCGACGTCGTGACGGCCATGGACACCGCCTCCGAGCGGCTGCTGCGCACCGAGCTGGCGCGGCTGCGCCCCGGGGACGGCTTCCTCGGCGAGGAGGGCGGTCACGAGCCGGGCTCGAGCGGGCTGACGTGGGTGGTCGACCCCATCGACGGCACCGTCAACTACCTCTACGGCCTGCGCGCGTACGCGGTGAGCGTGGCGTGCGTGCGCGACGACGCCCACCCCCTCGGACGTCCCGACCCCGCCACCTGGACGGTCCTGGCCGGCTGCGTGCACGACCCGGCCGGGCAGGAGACCTGGTCGGCCGGGCGGGGGCTGGGCGCCACGCTCGCCGACGCCCGCGGCACCCGCCGCCTGAGCGCGCCCGCGGGTCCCGCGCTGGGGCAGGCGCTGGTGGCCACCGGCTTCGGCTACGACGCCGAGCGGCGCGCCGAGCAGGCCCGGGTGCTCGCGGGGCTGCTGCCGCGGGTGCGCGACCTGCGCCGCATCGGCACCGCGTCCCTGGACCTGTGCTCGGTGGCCGCCGGGCGCGTGGACGCCTACTACGAGCGGGGGCTGAACCCCTGGGACTTCGCCGCGGGGCTCCTGGTCGCCACCGAGGCGGGGGCCGTCGTCACCGACTTCGACGGCGCCGCTCCCGGCGGCCACGGCCTGCTGGCGGCCGGACCGGCGCTGCACCCGGTGCTGCGCGAGGCCCTCGCGCCCGGCTGAGGTCCGGGACGACGAAGAGCCCGCCCCCGGCCGGGGGCGGGCT
>NZ_JBJLSF010000069.1:0-26171 GCF_050871885.1 Kineococcus aridisoli
CGGGCCGGGTCGCCCGGCCCGCACCGCCAGCGCGAGTCGCTCGGTGCGCAGGTCAGCGCTCAGCGCCGACCTGCCCGAGGCGGTCTTCCACGGTGCGCTCCCTCGGAGTCGTCGAGCCCGGGGCGTCGGCTCCGGGGGGGCGTCGGGTTCACAGGGCGTCGGGGCCGTGCTCGCCGGTGCGCACGCGCACCACGTCCTCGACGGGCTGGGTCCACACCTTGCCGTCGCCGATGCGCCCCGTCTGGGCGCTCTTGACGACGACCTCGACGACGTCGTGGACGTCGACGTCGTCGACGAGGACCTCCACGCGCACCTTGGGGACGAGGTCGACGGTGTACTCGGCGCCGCGGTAGACCTCGGTGTGCCCGCGCTGGCGGCCGTAGCCGGAGGCCTCGGAGATGGTCAGGCCCTGGATGCCGTAGGACTCCAGCGCCGACTTCACGTCGTCGAGCTTGTGCGGCTTGATGATGGCGGTGACGAGTCTCATGCGCTGACCTCCGAGGTGCCGGGAGCTGCGTGGCGGGCGTCGGGGCGGGGGGCGCCGCCGCCGGCGCCGATGCGGCCGGCGCCGCCGCCCAGCGTGCCCCAGTCGTAGGCGGACTCGGCGTGGGCGACCTGGTCGATGCCGGCCACCTCGTCCTCCTCGTCGATCCGGAAGCCCATCGTCTTCTGGATGGCGGTGCCGATGAGCCAGGTGGCGACGAAGGAGAAGACCATGACGGCGACGGCGGAGTAGAGCTGGATCCACAGCTGACCCGCGCCGCCCCCGTAGAAGAGGCCGTCGACGCCGGCCGGGGCGTCGGCGGTGGCGAAGAAGCCGATGGCGATCGTGCCCCACAGCCCGCCGACGAGGTGGACGCCGACGACGTCGAGGGAGTCGTCGTAGCCCAGCTTGTACTTCAGGCCGACGGCCAGGGCGCACAGCGCACCGGCGACGAGGCCGACGACGATCGAGGTGACGGGGTTCAGCGAGGAGCAGGCGGGGGTGATGGCCACCAGGCCGGCGACGGCGCCGGAGGCGCCGCCCAGCGAGGTGGCGTGACCGTCGCGGACCTTCTCGGTGAGCAGCCAGCCCAGGATCGCGGCGCAGGTGGCGGCGAGGGTGTTGACCCAGGCGACCGCGGCGGTGCCGTTGGCGGCGGTGGCCGAGCCGGCGTTGAAGCCGAACCAGCCGAACCACAGCAGGCCGGCGCCGAGCATGACCAGCGGCAGGTTGTGCGGGCGCATGGGCTCGCGGCCGAACCCGCGGCGCTTGCCGAGGACGAGGGCGAGGGCCAGGCCGGCGGCGCCGGCGTTGATGTGGATCGCGGTGCCGCCGGCGAAGTCGATGGCGCCGGCGCCGGCGATCCAGCCGCCGACCTCGGAGACGACCTCGTCGAAGGAGAACACCCAGTGCGCGACGGGGAAGTAGACGACCGTCGCCCACAGGCCGGCGAAGACCATCCAGGCGCCGAACCTGGCGCGGTCGGCGATGGCGCCGGAGATCAGCGCGACGGCGATGATGGCGAAGACGGACTGGAAGGCGACGAAGGCCATCGCCGGCAGCGTGCCGACGAGGTTGTCGGCGCCGAGCAGGCCGGTGAGCCCGAAGTACTCGAACGGGTCGCCGAGCAGGCCGCCGCCGACGTCGTTCCCGAAGGCCATCGAGAAGCCGTACAGCACCCACAGGACCCCGACCAGGGCCATGGCGCCGAAGCTCATCATCATCATGTTCAGGACGCTCTTCGCGCGGACCATGCCGCCGTAGAAGAGCGCGAGACCGGGGGTCATCAGCAGCACGAGAGCAGCGCTGGTGAGGACCCAGGCGGTGTCACCGGTGTCCATGGGCAGCAGGGCCTTCCACGAGGCCGGCGGTGCCGGCGGGGGCGGGGAGCGGGAGCGGGACCCACCGTGGCGCCCACGCGTTACAACCCCTCGCGCGCCGTGTTTCGGGTGCGTGACGAGCGGCGGCCCCGTGTGAACATCGCGTAACGCGGACGGCCCGGCCCCGCCCCGCCCCGGCCCCCAGCCCTGGCCGGCTCAGGACAGCAGGGCGTCCACGAAGGCCTCGGGCTCGAACGGCGCCAGGTCGTCGGGGCCCTCGCCGAGGCCGACGAGCTTGACCGGCACGTGCAGGCTGCGCTGCACGCCCACGACGATGCCGCCCTTGGCGGTGCCGTCGAGCTTGGTGAGCACGATGCCGGTGATGTCGACGACCTCGGAGAAGACGGCCGCCTGGCGCAGGCCGTTCTGGCCGGTGGTCGCGTCGAGCACGAGCAGGACCTCGTCGACCGGCCCGTGGCGCTCCACCACCCGCTTGACCTTGCCCAGCTCGTCCATGAGGCCGACCTTGTTCTGCAGCCGGCCGGCGGTGTCGACGAGGACGACGTCGACCTCGTCCTCGATGCCCTGCTTGACGGCGTCGTAGGCGACGGAGGCGGGGTCGGCGCCGTCGCGCTCGGAGCGCACGGTCGGCACCCCGACGCGCTCGCCCCACGTGGCCAGCTGCTCGGCCGCGGCGGCGCGGAAGGTGTCCGCCGCGCCCAGGACGACGTCCTTGTCCTCGGCGACGAGGACGCGGGCCAGCTTGCCGACGGTGGTGGTCTTGCCGGTGCCGTTGACGCCGACGACCATGACGACCGCGGGGCGGCCGGGCCGGCCGTCCTCGCCCTCGTGGCGGGTGGTGGCCAGGGAGCGGTCGACGTCGGTGCCGACGGCCCGCAGCAGCTCCTCGCGCAGCATCGCCCGCAGCTGCTCGGGCTCGCGGGTGCCCAGCACGCGCACCCGCTCGCGCAGCGCGTCGACGATCTCGGTGGTGGGGTCGACGCCGACGTCGGCCAGCAGCAGCGTCTCCTCGACCTCCTCCCACGTGGACTCGTCGAGGGTGTCGCGCGAGAGCAGCGCCAGCAGCCCGTGGCCCAGCGCGGAGTTGGAGCGCGCGAGCCGCTCGCGCAGGCGCACCAGCCGGCCTGCGACGGGTGCGGGCCGCTCGGTCGCGGGCAGCTCGTCGGGCAGCTCGACGTCGTCGACCGTGCGCAGCGGGGAGTCGCGCGGTTCCTCGGCGTCGTCACCGACCCCGGGCAGCGGCAGCTCGTCGGAGCGCGGCCCGACGCTGGAGCGGCCGGCCGCCTCCCCCGGCCGCGGCAGCGACCCGCGCCGGCGGCGCGGGCGCACCAGGCCGGCGAGCGCGCCCACGCCCGCCAGGGCGATGAGCACGACGATGCCGATGACGATCTCGATGGTCTCCACGGGCCCGGATCCTCCCAGACGGCGACCGCGGCGAGCGCGGGCGCTCCGGCCCCGTCAGCGCACCGGGGCGGTGCTGCGCTCCTCGCCGGCCGGGGTGCGGGAGGCGTCCAGGCGGTCGCGCACGCGGGCCTCCAGCGCCCGGGCGGCCCGCTCGCGCCAGGCGTGCAGGACCGGCAGGGCGCGGTCGGCCCAGGCGTCGAGGCGGGCGATGAGCCTGCTGCCCCGCCTGCGCATCGGCGCCGCGGCGACCGACAGCAGGACCACCAGCGCCAGCCCCACCGTGCACGCGAACGTCACGAGCATCGTCGTCATCACCACGCGTTCAACACTGCCCCGCAGGCCACGGCGGCACCACCCGGCGTGCCGACCGTTGCGACCCCGTGACCAAGTGCTCACCGCAGCGTCACCACGGCGCCGCCGGCGGGACTCACGGCGCCGGTCGGGGCGCCTGCGGGTCCCGCAGCCGCTGGCTGACGACGGTGCTGACGCCGTCCCCGCGCATCGTCACCCCGTAGAGCGCGTCGGCGATCTGCATCGTGCGCTTCTGGTGGGTGATGACGATGAGCTGGCTGGAGGAGCGCAGCTCCTCGAACAGGGTGATCAGCCGCGACAGGTTCGCGTCGTCGAGCGCGGCCTCCACCTCGTCGAGGACGTAGAAGGGGCTGGGGCGGGCGCGGAAGATCGACACGAGCATCGCCACCGCGGCCAGCGAGCGCTCGCCGCCGGACAGCAGCGACAGCCGCTTGACCTTCTTGCCGGCCGGGCGCGCCTCGACCTCGATGCCGGTGGCGAGCATGTCGGAGGGGTCGGTCAGCACCAGGCGCCCCTCGCCGCCGGGGAACAGGCGCGGGAAGACCTGCTCGTACTGCGCGGCGACGTCGGCGAACGCCTCGGAGAAGACCTTCTCCACGCGCTCGTCGACCTCCTTGACGATGTCGAGCAGGTCCTTGCGCGAGCGCTTGAGGTCGTCGGACTGCGTGACGAGGAACTGGTGGCGCTCCTCCATCGCCGCGTACTCCTCCAGCGCCAGCGGGTTGACCTGCCCGAGCTGGCCCAGCGCCCGCTCGGCGGCGCGCCGGCGCTTGTCCTGCTCGGCGCGCACGTAGGGCCGCGGCTGCGGCGGGGTCTCCGGCTCGGGGTCGCCGGGCGCCGGCGGGGAGGGCGGGACGAGCTGGTGGGGGCCGAACTCCTCGACGAGGACGTCGGGGTCGGTGCCCAGCTCCTCCAGCGAGCGCTGGCGCAGCTGGTCGATCTTCCAGCGCTGCTGGGCGCGGGCCACCTCGTCGGCGTGCCGGGTGTCGCCGAGGCGCTGCTGCTCGGCCTGGAGGGACTCCACGGCCCGGCGGGCGCCGGTGACCTCCTCGGCGAAGCGGGCGCGGGCCGCCTCGGCCGCCTCGCGCAGCCGGGAGGCCTGCTCGGCGGAGGACTCCCAGACGGCGAGGGCGCGCTGGGCGCCCTCGCGCACCCGCGTGGCCACCCGGGCCTGCTCGGCGCGCTGGGCGCGGCGGAGCGCGGCGCGCTCGCGGGCCGCGAGCTCCTCGCGGGCCTGGCGCTGCAGGGAGTCGGCGCGCCCGGCCAGGGCGCGGGCGCGCTCCTCGGTGGTGCGCAGCGCCAGGCGTGCCTCGGTCTCGGCGCGCCCGAGGCCGCGGGCCGCCTCGGCCAGGCGGTCGCGCTCGTCGGTGGAGACGTCCCCGTCGTCGGCGGGGGCCGCCGAGGCCGCCTCGAAGCGCTCCTCGAGGCCGGCCAGCTCGCGGCGGTCGGCCTCCAGCCGCTCGGCGACCTGGGAGCGGGTGGCGCGCAGCCGCTCGGCCTCGGCGGCCGCCGAGCGCACCGCACCGCCGAGCTGGCCCAGCTGCTCGGCGACGGCGTTCATCCGCGCGTCGGACTCGTGCAGGCGCTCCAGCGCGACCTCGACGCGCTCGGCGGCCGCGGAGCGCTCCGCGGTGGTCTGCTGCAGGGTGAACTGCGCCCGCTGGACGCGGTGCCCGGCGGCCGACAGCGCGTCGGCGGCCTCGTCGACGGCGGCCTGCACCTGCAGCAGGCTCGGCGCGGAGGAGGACCCGCCCGCCGCCCGGTGGGCGGCCAGGACGTCGCCGTCGCGGGTGACGGCGACGAGGTCGGGGCGGGCGGCGGCCAGCTCGCGGGCGGTGGGCAGGTCCTCGACGACGACGACGTCGCCGAGCAGCCGCTCCAGCGCGCCGCGCAGCTCCTCGGGCGCGCGGACGAGGTCGAGGGCGGCGCGGGCGCCGTCCGGCACCGGGGGCGGCGCGCTGCCGGTGGCGGGGCCGGCGACGAGCATCCCGGCGCGCCCGGCGTCGGCGGTGCGCAGGTGCTCGATGGCCTCGGCGGCGGAGGCCGGGGAGGCGACGGCGACCGCGTCGGCGGCGGCCCCGAGCGCGGCGGCGACGGCCTGCTCGTAGCCGCCCTCGACGCCGAGCAGGGCGGCCACGGAGCCGAGCACGCCCGAGACGGCGGGACCCGCGGCGAGCAGGGCACCGGCACCGTCCTTGCGGTCCAGGCCGATCTCCAGGGCCTCCTTGCGCGCCGACCAGGTGGCGCGCTCGCGCTCGGCGGCCTGCAGCTCGGCGCGGGCGGCCTCGTGGGCCTCCTCGGCGCGCGCGAGCGCCGCGGCGGCGCTCTCGTGCTCGCTGTCGAGGTCCTCCTCGCCCTCCTCGACACCGGCCACCTGCGTCTCCAGCGCGGTGAACTCGGCCTGGGCGTGCTCGCGGCGCTGCTCGGCGTCGGCGAGCGAGGCCGACAGCCGCTCCAGCTCGGCCTCGGCGGCCTCGGCGCGGCTGCGGCGGGCGGCGACCTGGCCGCCGAGGCGGGCCAGCCCCTCGCGGCGGTCGGCGGCGGCGCGCAGCGCGGCCGCGACCCGCTGGTCCTCGGCGCGGGCGGCCGCGTCGGCCTCGGCGCGGCGGGCCAGCACGTCGTCGAGGGCGGCGCGGTGCGCGGCGACCTGCTCGGCGAGCTCGGCCTCCTCGGCGCGGACGCGGTCGGCGGCGGCCTGCAGCTCCTCGGGGTCGCGGCGGCCGGCGGGCTCGTCGGGCTCGGCGGCCAGCAGCCGCAGCCGCTCGGCGGCCAGCGCCTGCACGCCGCGCAGCCGCTCGGCCAGCGACTGCAGCCGGTGGTGGGTCTCGACGGCGCGCGCCAGGTCCGGAGCGGCCGCGGCGGCCGCCTGCTCGGCGGCCGCCAGGCGGCGGGCGGCCTCGGCGAGGTCGGCCTCGACCTGCACCTGCCGCTGCTTGAGGGCCGCCTCGTCGGCCTCGTCGCGCTGCAGGGAGGTGCTGGCCTGCACGAGGTCGTCGGCCAGCAGCCGCAGCCGCGCGTCGCGCAGGTCCGCCTGCACGACCTGGGCGCGCCGTGCCGCCTCGGCCTGGCGGCCCAGCGGCTTCAGCTGGCGGCGGATCTCGGTGACGAGGTCGGCCACGCGCGTGAGGTTGGCCTCCATCGCGTCGAGCTTGCGCAGCGCCTTCTCCTTGCGGCGGCGGTGCTTGAGGACCCCCGCGGCCTCCTCGATGAAGGCGCGCCGCTCCTCGGGGGAGGCGTGCAGGACGGCGTCGATCTGGCCCTGCCCGACGATGACGTGCATCTCGCGGCCGATGCCGGAGTCGCTGAGCAGCTCCTGCACGTCCAGCAGCCGGCACGTCTGGCCGTTGATGGCGTACTCGGAGCCGCCGGTGCGGAACATCGTCCGGGTGATCGTCACCTCGGCGAACTCGATGGGCAGCGCACCGTCGGTGTTGTCGATCGTCAGGCTGACCTCGGCGCGGCCGAGCTGGGAGCGTCCCTGCGGGCCGGTGGTGCCGGCGAAGATGACGTCCTCCATCTTGCCGCCGCGCAGGCTCTTGGCGCTGTGCTCGCCCATCACCCAGGTGAGGGCGTCGACGACGTTGGACTTCCCGGAGCCGTTCGGGCCGACCACGCACGTGATCCCCGGCTGCAGCCGCAGCGTCGTCGCGGAGGCGAACGACTTGAACCCCTTGAGGGTGAGGGTCTTCAGGTGCACGGGACGGCAGCCTAACGAGCGCGGCCCCTTGATCCGTGGAGGCGATCCGCGGGCGCGGTCCGGCGGGCGCGAGCACGCCGGTGGGGGCCGGGCGGGTCGGGACCGGTCGGGGCCGGGGGCGCGGGTCAGCGCGAGCGGAAGCCCTGCACGCCGCGGGCGGGGGTCCACAGGTCGACGACCGCGTCGACCCGCCCGGGGCGCGCGCGGGCGGAGGGCTGCTCGCCCAGCCGGGCGAGCAGGTCCTCCAGCGCGGGGCGCGGGCCCTCGGCGACGACCTCGACGCGGCCGTCGGCCCTGTTGGTGGCGCTGCCGGCCAGCCCCAGCTCCAGGGCCTGCGAGCGCGTCCACCAGCGGAACCCGACGCCCTGCACGGCGCCGGAGACGAAGGCGGTGAGGCGGTCCACCCGCGCCACGCTAGAGGAGCGGGTGGACCGCGGGGTCAGCCGGCGCGGACGGTGTGCTCGCCCGCGCCCAGCTCCTGCTCGCCGCCGTCGGGCAGGCGCAGCAGCGCGCTGGTGCCCTCGGGGACGGTGACGTCGACGGAGAAGGCTCCGTCCTCCAGGCGCCAGGAGACCGCCAGCCGCCCGTGCGGGGTCGACAGCGCACCCCTGGCCCAGGTCAGGCCGCCGCCCGGCCGCGGGGCGATGAGCGCGCGCGCGTACCCCGGCTCCAACGGGGAGATCCCGGCGATGGTGCGGTGCATCCAGTCGGCCACCGCGCCCAGCGCGTAGTGGTTGAAGCTCGTCATCTGCCCGGGGTTGATGGTGCCGTCGGGCAGCATGGAGTCCCAGCGCTCCCAGATCGTCGTGGCGCCCATCGTCACCGGGTACAGCCAGGAGGGGCAGCCCTCCTCCAGCAGCAGCCGGTAGGCGTCCTCCAGGTGCCCCGTCGAGGTCAGCGCGTCGGTGACGTAGGGGGTGCCGGCGAAGCCGGTGGAGACGCGGTAGCCGGCCTTGGCCACCAGTTCCGCCAGCCGCTCCCCCGCCGCCTGGCGCTGCTCGCCCGCCAGCAGGCCGAACTCGACGGCCAGCGCGTACACCGTCGCGCAGTCCGAGCGCACGGTGCCGTCGGCCTCGACGTAGTGCTCCAGGAACGCCGCGCGCACCCGCTCGGCCAGCGCGTCGAACTCCGCCGCGTCGTCCTCCCTGCCCAGCACCCGCGCGATGTCGGCGGTGGTGCGCGCGCTGCGGTACGCCGCGGCCGTGGAGACCACGCCCTTGTCGGCCTTGGCCGCGGCCGGGTCGTCCGGCGGGGCGTCGGGGTCCAGCCAGTCGGCGAACTGGAAGCCGGTGTCCCACAGGCCCGTCGGCGAGAGCAGGCCCGCGACGCGGCGCACGTGCGCGGCAGCGGCCGGGTAGGCCTCGGCCAGTGCCTCGCGGTCGCCGTAGGCCTGGTACAGCGTCCACGGCAGCCAGGCCGCCACGTCGGACCAGAAGGACGTCGAGTCCGGCTTGCCCCGCTGCTCCCTGATGGGCACCCACTTCAGCACGTTGGGCACGACGTAGGGGACGATCCCCTCGTCGTGCG
This sequence comes from Kineococcus aridisoli, assembly GCF_050871885.1. NCBI lineage: Bacteria > Bacillati > Actinomycetota > Actinomycetes > Kineosporiales > Kineosporiaceae > Kineococcus > Kineococcus aridisoli. The sequence goes on from NZ_JBJLSF010000069.1 coordinate 8,765, forward strand.
CCTGCTCGGCGTCGAGGTCGCGCAGCCAGTCGCGCAGGAAGGCGCTCACGTCGTACAGGTAGGCCGCGCTGGGGCCGAAGACGGCCAGGTCGCCGGTCCAGCCCAGCCGCTCGTCGCGCTGCGGGCAGTCGGTGGGCACGTCCAGGAAGTTGCCCTTGGTGCCCCACACGACGTTGCGGTGCAGCTGGTTGACGAGCTCGTGGGAGCACTCGAACTCGCCGGTGCGGGTGAGCTCGGAGTGGACGACGACGGCTTCGAGGTCCTGCGGGCGCAGCTGGCCCGGCCAGCCCTCGACCTCGGCGTAGCGGAAGCCGTGGAAGGTGAACGTGGGCTCGAAAGAGTCCTCCCCGCCGGAGAGGACGAAGGTGTCGGTGGCCTTGGCGCTGCGCAGCGGGCGGGTGCCCAGCTCGCCGTGCTCGAGGACCTCCGCGTGCCGGATCGTGACGGTCCGCCCGGCCTCGCCGGTCACGGTGAAGCGGATCCAGCCGACGAGGTTCTGCCCGAAGTCGACCAGGGTCTTCCCCGCCGGCGAGGTCCACACCTGCTCGGCCGGCAGGACCTCCTGGCGGCGCACCGGGGGGCCGACGTGCTCGGTCAGGCGCGCGGTGTCGAACTCCAGGGCGTGCACCCCGCCCCAGCCCTCGTCCGCCGAACCCGGGTCCGCCCACGCCGGGTCGGCCCGGCGGGCGTCGATGCTCTGCCCGTCGTAGAGGTCGTCGGCGAGCACGTGCGAGGCGTGCGAGCGCCAGGTGTCGTCGGTGAGCACGAGCTGGGTGTGCCCGTCGGCGAAGGCGACCTCCAGCTGGGCGATGCCGGCGGGCTCGGCGGTGTAGTACCCCGAGCCGCCGCCCCAGGCGAGGCGGCCGCGGGCCCAGCCGTTGCCGAGCGCCAGGCCCAGCACGTGCTCCCCGCCCTCTCCCCCCAGGGCGGCGGTGACGTCGTGGCTGCGGAAGCGCAGCCGCCACTCGTAGCTGCTCCAGCCGGGGCTCAGCACGTCGTCGCCGACGCGCTCCCCGTCCAGCCAGGGCTCCACCACGCCCAGGGCGCTGACGTGCAGGACGGCGGAGGTCACCTGCCCGTGGCCGGTGTCCAGGGTGAAGCGGGTGCGCAGCAGCGGGGCCTGCTCGACGTCGTCGGCGGCGATCATCGCGGCCTGCCAGCGTGGGGACATGCGGAGGGTCCTCCGGGTCTCGGGGTTCGGGTCTCGGGGTTTCGGGGCGGAGCGGGGTGGGTGTCAGCCCTTGACGGCGCCGGAGGTCATGCCGGCGACGATCTGACGGTTGAAGAACAGGTACAGCACCAACGGCGGGATCGTGATCAGCAGCACGTCCATGAACAACAGGTTGTAGCTGGACAGGTTCTGGCTCTGGAAGGTGAACAAGGTCAACTGCACCGTCGCCCCCGCATCCCCGGGCAGGAAGTACAACGGCGTCTGGAAGTCGTTGAAGACCGCCACCGACTGCACCAGCACCACCGTCACCACCACCGGACGCAGCAACGGCAGGATCACCCGGAAGAACAGCCGCAACGGCCCCGCCCCGTCCAGCACCGCCGCCTCGTCCAGCTCCCGGGGGATGGTGGAGATGAACGCCCGGAACAGCAGGACCGTGAAGGAGATCCCGAAGGCCACCTCCACCAGGATCAGCCCCGGCATCGTGGCGAACAGCCCCAGCCGCTGCAGCACCCAGATCGTCGGCACGATCGCCGGCGGCATGATCAGCCCCGCCAGCACCAGGAAGTTGATGAGGCCGCTGAACCGGCTGGCGCGCCGCTGCAGCACGAAGGCCACCATCGAGCCCAGCACCACCATCAACGTCACCGAGGCCACCGTCAGCACGATGGAGTTGATGAAGGCGATGATCAGCAGGTAGTCCCGCGTCTGCACCACCTCCACGAAGTTCTGCCAGCCCTGGAAGTTGCGCGGCAGCGCGAAGCGGAACTCCCCCGCCTGGCGGGCGTCCATCACCGCCACCAGCGCGATGAAGGCGAACGGCACGATGAAGACCACGATGCTGACCGCGATCGCCACGGCGCCGACGCCGTAGCGGTACAGCGCCGCCCGCGGCCCACCCACCCGAGCCCCCGAGGAGCTGGAGATGCGCTGGGGCCTGGAGCGGGGGCCCAAGGCCGCGGTGGGTCCGGTGGGGCCGGAGGTGGGGGTGGTGGTGGCGCTCACAGCTCGACCTCCTTGCGGGCCAGGAACCGCGTCAGCGGCAGCACGATCGCGGTCACCGCCAGGAAGAGGATGACGTTGCCGGCGGTGGACAGGCCGTAGAAACCGGCCTGGTACTGCTTGTAGATCACGCTCGCGATGACGTCGGAGGTGAAACCGGGCCCACCGCGCGTCATCGCCCAGATCAGGTCGAAGGAGCGCAGGCCCCCGATGAGGGACAGGGTGATCACGGTGGAGGTCGCCGGCCAGGAGAGCGGGAAGATGACGTTGCGGAACAGCGTCCACGAGCCGGCACCGTCCACCTTGGCGGCCTCGTAGTACTCCTTGGGGATGGAGACGATGCCGGCCATGTAGATCAGCGTGGCCAGCCCCACCCCCTTCCACACATCGACCATGGCCACCGAGAACAGGGCCAGGTCGGGGTTGGTCAGCCAGCCGGGCCCGTCGATGCCGATGGCACCCAGGGCGGCGTTGATGGCGCCCTTGGTGGGGTTCATCAGCACCTGGAAGGTGATGCCGACCCCGACGGAGGAGACCAGGACGGGGAAGAAGACCACCGCGCGCAGGTAGCCGCGGCCGACGATCTGGGAGGTGAGCAGCATCCCCAGCCCCAGTCCCAGGACGACCTTGGCGCCGGAGGTGATGACGGCGTAGACGAAGGTGTTGACGAAGCCCTTGGTGAGGGCCGGCTCGGAGAAGAACTGGGCGAAGTTGCCCAGGCCGATGAACTCGGAGTCGAAGATGGTCCAGCGGGTGAGGGCGAAGTAGAAGGAGAGCAGGGTGGGGATGATGAACAGCACGCCGTAGACGATCGCGGCGGGCAGGTAGAACCAGCCCGGGTAGGGGCCGTGCCGCTTCCCCTGCCCGTGCGGGGTGCGGGCCGGCCGGGTCCGGGAGCCGGCGGTGGTGCTGGTGGAGCTGATCGTCGTCGACACCTCGAGCGCCTCCTTCGACGGGCCCGCCCCCGGCAGGAGCCGGGGGCGGGCGGGGGTCGGTGAACTCACCAGCCTTCGAGACCGAGCTGCTGGGCCTGCTTCTCCACGTCCTGGTCGTAGAGGGCGGCGCCGTCCGCCGCGGAACGGATGCCGGAGCCGACCTCGACGGTGATCTGCTCCAGCGCCGGGCCCTTGACGGGCGAGAGGAACTCCAGCGCCGGGGACTGCGCGTCGGTCTCGAAGTAGGCGCTGACGTCCTTGGTCACCTGCGGGACGTCCGCGGGCAGCTCGCAGCCGTCCACCAGGTAGGGACCGGTGGGCGGTGCCGCCTTCGTCTGCGCCTCGCAGCCGTCCGGGCTGGCGATGAACGCCGCGAGCTTCTCCGCCGCCTCGAGCGCGGCGCCCGTCGTGCTCTTGGGGATGTAGACCGCGTTGGGGTACCAGGCGGTCAGGCCGTTGGTGGCCGCGTCCTGGCCGGGCAGCGCGAAGAAGCCGATCCGGTCGCCCGCGTCGGGGTCGACGCTCAGCAGCGTGGTGACGTTGGCCGAGAGGATGGGGTACATCGCCCCCTCCCCGGCGGCGAGCGCCCGCATGCCGTCCTCGACCTTCGCGGAGGCGAAGTCGGCGTTCTGCCAGCCCTTCTCGTGCGCCTCCTGCAGGTGCTCGAACCCGGCGAGGGCGGCGGGGTCGGTGGCGTACTTGGCCTGGTTGGCCGTGTACCGCTCCGCCCAGTCGGGGTTGGCCGCCGCGACGTTGTGGAAGTCGCCCAGGACGAAGAGCTGGGAGGTCCACGTCTCGCCGTAGGTCTGCACGACGGGCGCGATGCCGGCGGCCTTGATCGCGTCGGCGTTGGCGGCGAACTCGGCCCACGTCTTCGGCACCTGCAGGCCGAGCTGGGCGTAGACGTCCCTGTTGTACATGACGCCACCGCCGAACGCGGTGCCGTAGGGGACGCCGTAGGCGGTGTCGCCGACGGAGACCTGCGGCAGGTAGGTCTCGTCCACGGCGCCGATGACGTCGTCGCCCAGCGGCGCGAGGTTCTTCTCGGGGGCGATCTGCTGGAAGAGCGAGCCGGAGTTGTAGTCGAAGACGTCGGCCATGCTGCCGGTCTGCAGGCGGGTCTTGACGAGGTTGTCGCCCTCGCCGCCCGCCGGGCGCCCGTCCAGCTCGACGGTGATGTCCGGGTTGGCCGCCTCGAAGGCCTCGACGATGCTCGTCGCGGTGGCCTGGGCCGTCTCGTCGCTGCCGGTGAGCCAGGTGATCGTGGTGCCGCCGTCGCCGTCGCCGGAGGAGGAGCCGAGGCTCCCGGCGCTGCAGGCCGCCAGGGGGGCGAGCGCCAGGACGGCGACCAGGGCGGCGGCACGGGTGGTGCGGGGGTGGTGCGCGGTGCGTGTCACTGGACGTCTCCTCGTCGAGACCTGGACCGGCGACGGTGCCGGACGGCCGCCTGACACGATTCAAAGCGGCTGAGGCGAGTGTGGGGTCCGCCTCCGACCCTCGTCAAGCACCTGCGGCCGAGCGGGATCCGTTCCCGCGGCAGGAGAGCGCTCTCCCGCCGGCGGCCGGTCCGCGGGCGGCCGCCGGCGATCGTCGCCTGCTTCTTGTGAAACGTGTCAACGAACGGTTACGGTGGCGCCGACCCCCCGACGGAGTGGAGCCGTGATGACGACAGGACAGATCCCCTCGACGTCCCGCGAGAGCGTGCTCGCCGCCCTGCGCGAGCAGACCATCGAGCTGCCCTCCTGGGCGTTCGGGAACTCGGGGACGCGCTTCAAGGTGTTCGGCTCCCCCGGCACCCCCCGCGACCCATTCGAGAAGATCAGCGACGCCGCGCAGGTGCACCGCCACACCGGCATCGCACCGCGGGTCTCCCTGCACATCCCCTGGGACCTCGTCGACGACTACGGCAAGCTCGCCGCGCACGCCGCAGACCACGGCGTGGCGATCGGGACGATCAACTCCAACCTCTTCCAGGACGACGACTACAAGCTCGGCTCGCTGGCCCACCCGGACGCGAAGGTGCGCGCCAAGGCCGTCGCCCACCACGCCGAGTGCGTCGACGTCATGCGCGCCACCGGCTCCAAGGAGCTGAAGGTCTGGCTGCCGGACGGCACGAACTACCCCGGCCAGGACGACCTGCGCGAGCGCCAGGAGCGCCTGGCGGGCTCCCTGCAGCAGGTCTACGCCCTGCTCGAGCCGGACCAGCGCATGGTGCTGGAGTACAAGTTCTTCGAGCCGGCCTTCTACTCCACCGACGTCCCCGACTGGGGCACCTCGCTGCTGCACTGCACGGCGCTGGGCGAGCGGGCCAAGGTCGTCCTCGACACCGGTCACCACGCCCCCGGCACGAACATCGAGTTCATCGTGGTGCAGCTGCTGCGCGCCGGCCGCCTGGGCGCCTTCGACTTCAACTCGCGCTTCTACGCCGACGACGACCTCATGGCCGGTGCCGCGGACCCGTTCCAGCTCTTCCGGATCATGTACGAGATCGTCCGCTCGGACGCCCTGCGACCGGACTCGGGCGTCAACTTCATGCTCGACCAGTGCCACAACATCGAGGCGAAGATCCCCGGGCAGATCCGCTCGGTGACCAACGTCCAGCAGGCGACGGCGAAGGCGCTGCTCGTCGACCGCGCGGCGCTGCGCGAGGCCCAGCAGGCCGGCGACGTGCTCGCGGCCAACGACGTCTTCATGGACGCCTTCTCCACCGACGTGCGCCCGCTGCTGGCGCAGCTGCGCGAGTCGATGGGGCTGGAGCCCGACCCGATGGCCGCCTACCTGGCGTCCGGGTACGCGGAGAGGATCGCCGCCGAGCGCATCGGCGGCCAGCAGGCCGGATGGGGAGCGTGAGCATGACCGACGCGACCACCAGCACCACCGCGAGCGCGAGCGCCACGGTGGCCGCGCTGCTGGCGCGCTCCAACGCCCTGGGCGCGGACCCGCGCTTCACCAACTACGCGGGCGGCAACACCTCCGCCAAGGGCACCGGCACCGACCCGGTGACCGGCGAGGACGTCGAACTGCTGTGGGTGAAGGGCTCCGGCGGCGACCTGGGCACCCTCACCGAGCAGGGCCTGGCCGTGCTGCGCCTGGACCGCGTGCGCGCCCTGCGCGGGGTCTACCCCGGGGTGGAGCGCGAGGACGAGGTGGTCGCCGCCTTCGACCACTGCCTCTTCGGCAGGGGCGGGGCGGCCCCCTCCATCGACACCGCCATGCACGCCCTCGTGGACGCCGCGCACGTGGACCACCTGCACCCCGACGCCGGCATCGCGATCGCCTGCGCCGCCGACGGCGAGAAGCTCACCGAGACGGTCTTCGAGGGCAGGGTCGTGTGGGTGCCCTGGCGCCGGCCCGGCTTCCAGCTCGGCCTGGACATCGCCGCGGTCAAGGAGGCCAACCCGCAGGCGGTCGGCACGATCCTCGGCGGGCACGGCATCACCGCCTGGGGCGCGACCTCGGCCGAGGCCGAGGCGAACTCGCGGTGGATCATCGAGACCGCCACCGCGCACCTGCAGGCGAACTCCGTGCCGGAGCCCTTCGGCCCCGTCCTGGACGGCTACCAGGCCCTGCCCGTGGCCGAGCGCCGCGCGCGGGCCGCCGCGCTCGCCCCCCTCGTCCGGGGCATCGCCAGCCACGACGCGCCGCAGGTGGGGCACTTCACCGACTCCGAGGTCGTCCTGGACTTCCTCTCCCGCGAGCAGCACCCGCGCCTGGCCGCGCTGGGCACCTCCTGCCCGGACCACTTCCTGCGCACCAAGGTCAAGCCGCTGGTGCTGGACCTGCCGGCCACCGCGTCCGTGGAGGCGGTCACCGCGCGCCTGGGCGAGCTGCACGAGGCCTACCGCGCGGACTACCAGGCCTACTACGACCGGCACGCCAGCGCGGACAGCCCCGCCATCCGCGGCGCGGACCCGCTGATCGTCCTGGTCCCGGGCGTGGGCATGTTCTCCTTCGGCCGCGACAAGCAGACCGCCCGCGTCGCCGGCGAGTTCTACGTCAACGCGATCAACGTGATGCGCGGCGCCGAGGGCGTCTCCAGCTACTCCCCCATCGAGGAGGCGGAGAAGTTCCGCATCGAGTACTGGGCGCTGGAGGAGGCCAAGCTGGCGCGGATGCCGAAGCCGAAGCCGCTGGCCACCCGCATCGCGCTGGTCACCGGCGCCGCCTCCGGCATCGGCAAGGCCATCGCCACCCGGCTGGCGGCCGAGGGCGCCTGCGTCGTCGTCGCCGACCTCGACCTCGCCAAGGCGCAGGACGCCGCGGCCGAGATCGCCGGCGCCACCGGGGCGAAGGTGAGCACGGACGTGGCGATCGGGGTGGCCGCCGACGTCTCCAGCCCCGTCGCGGTCGCCGCCGCGGTCGAGCAGGCGGTGCTCGCCTTCGGCGGCCTCGACCTCGTCGTCAACAACGCGGGCCTGTCGATCTCCAAGCCGCTGCTGGAGACCACCGAGCGTGACTGGGACCTGCAGCACGACGTCATGGCCAAGGGCTCCTTCCTCGTCTCCCAGGCCGCGGCGAAGGTCCTCATCACCCAGGGCATGGGCGGCGACATCGTCTACATCGCCTCCAAGAACAGCGTCTTCGCCGGGCCGAACAACATCGCCTACTCGGCGGTCAAGGCCGACCAGGCGCACCAGGTGCGCCTGCTGGCCGCCGAGCTGGGCGGGCACGGGATCAAGGTCAACGGCGTGAACCCCGACGGCGTCGTGCGCGGCTCGGGCATCTTCGCCGGCGGCTGGGGCGCCCAGCGCGCCAAGACCTACGGCATCCCCGAGGAGGAGCTGGGGAGCTTCTACGCCCAGCGCACGCTGCTCAAGCGCGAGGTCCTGCCCGAGCACGTCGCCAACGCGGTGTTCGTGCTCACCGGCGGGGAGCTGTCGCACACCACCGGCCTGCACGTGCCGGTCGACGCCGGCGTCGCCGCGGCGTTCCTGCGCTGAGGCGCCGAGCACCCACGAGCACAGGGAGGCGGAAGGATGTCCGTCCACATCGCGGTGGACCTGGGGGCCTCCAGCGGCCGCGTCATGGTCGGCGCGGCCGCACCCGGGCGGTTGTCGCTGCAGGAGGTGCACCGCTTCCCCAACGGCCCCGTCCCGGTGGGGACCGACGACGGCGTGCAGCTGCACACCGACGTCGTCGGGCTGTGGCGGGAGGTGCTGGCGGGGCTGGCCACCGCGGCGCGCACCGCCCCCGGCGCGCGCACGGTCGGCATCGACACCTGGGCCGTCGACTACGGCCTGCTCGCGCGCGACGGCAGCCTGTTGGGGACCCCGCGGCACTACCGCGACCCGCGCACCGACGGCGTCGCCGAGCGCGTCCTCGCCTCCGTGCCGGCGCTGGAGCTGTACCGGCGCAACGGCCTGCAGCACCTGCCGTTCACGACGATCTACCAGCTGCTGGCCGAGGCGGGCGGACCGCTGCTGGCTGCCGCGGACCAGGTGCTGCTCGTCCCCGACCTGCTCGGGTACTGGCTGTCCGGCGTCAAGGCCGCCGAGGCCACCAACGCCTCCACCACCGGGCTGACCGACGTGCGCACCGGCCGCTGGGCGCCGGACCTGCTCGCGCTGGCCGGCGTGCGCCCGCAGCTGCTGCCCCCCGTCGTCGACCCCGGCGGCGCGCTGGGCGGCCTGCGCCCCGACGTGCTCGCCGGGACGGGGCTGCCGGGCTCCCTGCAGCTGGTCGCGGTCGGCTCCCACGACACCGCCTCGGCCGTCGTCGCCGTCCCCGCCCGCGACGAGGAGTTCGCCTACATCGCCTGCGGGACGTGGGGGCTGGTCGGCGTCGAGCTCGCCGGTCCGGTCCTCAGCGCGGGCTCCTTCGCGGCCAACTTCACCAACGAGCGCGGGGTCGACGACCGCATCCGCTACCTGCGCAACGTCATGGGCCTGTGGGTGCTGCAGGGGTGCCTGGCCGAGTGGACCGCCGCCGAGGGCCCGCAGGACCTGCCCGCGCTGCTGGACGCGGCGGCCGACGTGGGCGCCGGCGGGCCCCTGGTCGACATCGACGACCCGCGGTTCCTGCCGCCGGGCCCCATGGTCGCGCGGGTGCGGGCCGCGGCCGCCGAGGCCGGGGCGGCGCCGCCCACCTCCAAGCCCGAGGTGGTGCGCTGCGTCGTGGAGAGCCTGGCGCGCGCCTTCGCCCGCGCCGTCGACGACGCCGTCCGGCTGTCCGGGCACCGGGTGCGCGTCGTGCACCTCGTCGGCGGCGGGGCGCGCAACCGGCTGCTGTGCCGGCTGACCGCGGAGGCGAGCGGGCTGCCGGTGGTGGCCGGGCCGGTGGAGGCCACCGCGCTGGGCAACGTCCTCGTCCAGGCGCGCGCGGCGGGCGACCTGCGCGGGTCGCTGGAGGACCTGCGGGCGCTGGTCCGCGACACCCACGAGCTGACCACCTACGCTCCGAGCACAGCGCTCGTGCCCGGACTCGAGATCGGAACCGCGTGAAGATCGCCGTCATGGCCACCTGCCTGGGGGACGCGGTGTTCCCGCGGGCCGTCCAGGCCACCGTGCAGCTGCTGCAGCGCCTCGGCCACACCGTCGTCTTCCCGCCGGGGCAGACGTGCTGCGGCCAGATGCACGTCAACACCGGGTACCTGCGCGAGGCCGTGCCCGTCGTGCGCCACCACGTCGAGGTCTTCGGCCCCGTCGCCGAGGGCACCTGGGACGCGGTCGTGGCACCCTCCGGCTCCTGCACCGGCTCGGTGCGCCACCAGCACGCGATGGTGGCCCGCCGCGCCGGCGACGAGCGGCTCGCCGAGCGCGCGCAGGCCGTCGCAGCCCGCACCTTCGAGCTGTCCGAGCTGCTCGTCGACGTGCTCGGCGTCACCGACGTCGGCGCCTACTACCCGCACCGGGTGACGTACCACCCCACGTGCCACTCGCTGCGGATGCTGCGGGTGGGCGACAAGCCGCTGCAGCTGCTGCGCGCGGTGCGCGGGCTGGAGCTGGTCGACCTGCCCGACGCGGAGGTCTGCTGCGGCTTCGGCGGCACGTTCGCGGTCAAGAACGCCGACACCTCCACGGCGATGCTCGCCGACAAGATGCGCAACGTCCTCGACACCCGCGCGGAGGTCTGCACGGCCGGGGACTCCTCCTGCCTCATGCACATCGGCGGCGGTCTGGGGCGGCTGCGCACCGGCGTGCGCACCGTCCACCTGGCCGAGGTCCTCGCCTCCACCGAGGCGACGCAGACCCCGGCGGCCGCCGGCGGCCCCGGCGGCGTGCGCGACGAGCCCGTGGAGGCGCAGCGGTGAGCACCACCGACCTCGGCATCCCCACCGTCCGCGACGACTCGCGCGAGGACCCGCGCGGCACCGGGCTGCCCACGCACTCCCCCGCCGGGCAGGGCCACCTGCGCGGCACCACCTCCTTCCCGCGGGCCGCGCGCGCCGAGCTCGCCGACACCCAGCTGCGGCGCAACCTCGGCAAGGCGACCGGGATCATCCGCGCCAAGCGCGCCGGCGTCGTCGCCGAGCTGGAGGACTGGGAGGACCTGCGCCGGGCGGGCTCGGCGATCAAGGCCGACGTCATGGCCCGGCTGCCGGAGCTGCTGGAGCAGCTGGAGGAGAACGTCACCGCCCGCGGCGGCACGGTGCACTGGGCCCGCGACGCCGCCGAGGCCAACCGGATCGTCACCGACCTGGTGCGGGCCGCCGGCGCCGACGAGGTCGTCAAGGTCAAGTCGATGGCCACCCAGGAGACCGGCCTCAACGAGGCGCTGGAGGCCGCGGGCATCGCGGCGTGGGAGACCGACCTCGCCGAGCTGATCGTGCAGCTCGGCCACGACACGCCCAGCCACATCCTCGTGCCGGCCATCCACCGCAACCGCAGCGAGATCCGGGAGATCTTCCTGCGGGAGATGCCCGACGTGGACCCGGCCCTCACCGACGACCCCCGGGCGCTGGCGATGGCCGCCCGCGCCCACCTGCGGCGCAAGTTCCTGTCCGCGCGCGTGGCGGTCAGCGGCGCGAACTTCGCCGTCGCCGACACCGGGACCCTCGCGGTCGTGGAGTCGGAGGGCAACGGGCGCATGTGCCTGACGCTGCCGCGGACCCTCATCACGCTCATGGGCGTGGAGAAGCTCGTGCCCACGTGGAGCGACCTGGAGGTGTTCCTGCAGCTGCTGCCGCGCAGCTCCACCGGCGAGCGGATGAACCCGTACACCTCGACGTGGACGGGCGTCACCCCCGGCGACGGCCCGCAGGAGTTCCACCTGGTCCTGCTCGACAACGGCCGCTCCGCGGTGCTGGCCGACCCCGACGGCCGCGCGGCGCTGCACTGCATCCGCTGCTCGGCCTGCCTGAACGTGTGCCCGGTCTACGAGCGCGTCGGCGGGCACGCCTACGGCTCGGTCTACCCCGGCCCCATCGGCGCGGTCCTCAGCCCGATGCTCACCGGCATCAGCGGTGCCGACGACCCGAACGCCTCGCTGCCGTACGCCTCCTCGCTGTGCGGGGCGTGCTTCGACGCCTGCCCGGTGCGCATCGACATCCCGAACCTGCTCGTGCAGCAGCGGGCGGCGTCGGTGGAGTCGCACACCCGCCCCACCGCCCAGGACCTGGCGATGAAGGCGGCCGCGGTGGCGATGACCTCGGCGGGGCGCTTCGAGGCCGCCGAGAAGGGGCTGGCGCTGGGCCGGCTGCTGGCCGGGCGGGAGGACCGCATCAGCTCGCTGCCGTGGCCGGCCTCGGTCGTGGCCTCGCACTGGACCGGTGCCCGCGACGTGCCCGCCCCGCCGGCCGAGACGGCCCGGCGCTGGTGGAAGCGGACGGGGGGGCGGGCGTGAGCGCGCGCGAGGAGGTGCTGGCCCGGCTGCGGGCGGCCCGCGACGCCGGCGCCCCGCGCGAGGCGCTGCCCCCGGTGCCGCGCACCTACCGCCGCACCGGTGCGCACGCCCCCGGCAGCCCGGCGGTCCTGGACCTGCTCGCCGAGCGGATCGAGGACTACCGGGCCCGGGTGCTGCGCGTCGGCACCGACGGCGAGGTGGCCGCGGCGGTGGCCCGGTGCCTGGCCGAGGCCGGGTCGGCGCGCCTGGTCGTGCCCGCCGACCTGCCCGCGCCCTGGCGGGCCGGCTTCGGCGGGCGCAGCGTCCTGGAGGACTCCGCGCAGGCGCCGGCGAGCGTGGAGCAGCTCGACGGCGTCGACACCGTCGTCACCGCCGGCGCCGTCGCGATCGCCGAGACCGGCACCGTCGTGCTGGCCTCCGGTGCGCCCGGCCAGGGCCGGCGCGCGCTGTCGCTGGTGCCCGACCACCACGTCTGCGTCGTGCGCGGCGAGGACGTCGTCGCCTCGGTGCCCGAGGGGCTGGCGCGCCTGGACCCGGCGGCACCGCTGACGTTCGTCTCCGGCCCCAGCGCCACCAGCGACATCGAGCTGGACCGGGTCGAGGGCGTGCACGGCCCCCGCCGCCTGGACGTCGTCCTCGTCGGCTGACCGGGTCCGGGCGGACCCCGGGCCCGGTCAGTGCACCGGCGCCACCGGGGAGATGACCACCTCCCGCACCGGGTGGTGCACCGTCGTCCACGTCGCCGACAGCGACTCGTGCAGCACCGCGGCGGCGGCGCCGTGCGCGCCCGCCTGCTCGCCGGCGTCGCTGACGCGTACCGCGACCCGGTGCACCTCGCGGGTCATCGCCACGGCCAGGTGCCGCTCGACGGCCGCCAGCACCCGCTGCGCCCCGGAGCGCAGACCGCTGCCGGCCAGGACGACCTCGCCGACGTCGAGGACGTTGACGACGCCCAGCACCACGCGGGCGATGTCGGCGGCGGCCTGCTCGAGCACGTCCGCGGCGTGGGCGTCCTCGCCGGCGGCGCGCACGGCGAGCAGGTCGTGGTCCTCGATGACGCTGCGCTCGGCCAGCCGCAGCCCGGCGCGGCGGGCGGCGGGCAGCCCGACGCGCTCGACGTAGCGGCGCACGACGGCCGCCGGGGCGGCCACCGCCTCCAGGCAGCCGCGCGAGCCGCACGGGCAGACCGGTCCGCGCGGGTCGACGACGACGTGCCCGATCTCGCCGGCGTTGCCCGAGCGCCCGCGCACGACCTCGTCGCGCAGGACGATGCCGCCGCCGATGCCCGCCCCCACGTGCACGTGCAGGAAGCTGCGGCCCGTGCGCGCCGAGCGCCACAGGTCCCCGACCGCCCCCGCCGTCGCGTCGTTCTCCACCAGCACCGGCAGGCCGAGCGACTGGGCGAGCAGGTCCGCGATGGCCACCCCGCGCCAGCCCGGCAGGTTGATGGCCGAGCTGCGCACCGGCCCGGTGAAGTCGATCGGGCCCGGCACCGCCACCCCGAGCCCGCGCACGGCCTGCGGCTGCAGGCCCCGCAGCTCCGCCTCCTCCAGCAGGCGGCGCACCAGGCCCGCGGCGTGGGCGACGACGAGCTCGACCGGCGCCTGCGGGTCCGGCAGCGGTTCGCGGCCGCTGCCGAGCAGACCGCCGCGCAGGTCCAGCAGCACCGCGTCCAGGTGCTCGCGGTCCAGCTGCAGCCCCGCGGCGACGACCGCGCCCGGGCGCACCGACAGCGCCGTGCGCGGCTTGCCCGCCACCCGCACCGCCGCCCGCACCGGTGCCGGGCCGGCGCCCTCCTGGACCAGGCCCCGCTCCAGCAGCCGGCGGACGATGTTGGACACCGTCTGCTGGGTCAGCCCGCTCGCGCCGGCCAGCTCCGTGCGCGACGTCCCCGGGTGGCGGCGGATGCCGTCCAGCACCACCGCCTGGTTGTAGTCGCCCACCCAGGGCAGGTTCGTTCCACGTCGCACCGCGCCTCCTCGCGCTCGGCGAACCGATGGGATCGTTCCCAGATCATGCGGCGCGTCCGTTGACACGGTCAATCCACTGGATTTACTTTTCCGGAGCGGAACGGCGGCGCAGCCGCTCCGGGCGAGTCGAAGATGATCGAGCCACCGCACCACGAGGGAGTGGGTTGTGCGACGTCGAACCTTCTTGACAGCAGCCGGCCTCGGCGCCGGCACCGCCCTCGGGACCGCCGCCTGCGGCGGCGGCTCCTCCGAGGGGTCCTCCGACACCTCCACCGTCAAGGTCGCGTACCAGCAGTGGGGTTCGGGCACGGTGATGAAGGACTACCTGACCGGGGTGAAGCAGACCTTCGACTCCGCGAACAACGGGACGACGCTGGAGCTGGTCCCCATCGTCGCCTCCGAGAACGACTACTACACCAAGCTGCAGCTCATGATGCGCTCGCCGCGCACCTCCCCCGACGTGGTCTACGAGGACACCTTCCTCATCAACTCCGACATCACCGCCGGGTACCTGCAGCCGCTGGACGGCTGGCTGGACTCGTGGGAGGAGTGGGACCAGTTCCAGGACGTCGCCAAGGGCGCCGCCAAGGCCGCCGACGGCAAGACGTACGGCGTCCCCGACGGCACCGACACCCGTGCGCTGTGGTTCAACAGGCAACTGCTCACCCAGGCCGGGCTGCCCGAGCAGTGGGCACCGACGACGTGGGACGAGCTCCTGGCCGCCTGCCGCGAGATCAAGGGCAAGCTGCCCGGCGTCACCCCCATCAACGTCTACGCCGGCAAGGCCGCCGGCGAGGCCGCCTCGATGCAGGGCTTCGAGATGGTGTTCTACGGAACCGGCACGACCCTGTACGACCCCGATTCCGAGACCTGGAACGTCGGCAGCCCCGAGTTCCGCGACTCGCTGCAGTTCATCAAGACCCTCTACGACGAGAAGCTCGCACCGGACCCGTCCATCGCCCTCGACGCGCAGATCGGCAACCGCGTCAGCGAGGAGTTCCTGCCCGGCGGGACGCTCGCCATCGCCCTCGACGGCTCCTGGCAGTCCAGCAACTGGCTGGAGACCGGCGGAGCGCCCTGGCCGGAGTGGAACGACGTCATGGGGCAGACCCCGATGCCCACCCGCGACGGCTCCGATCCCGGCAGCATCAGCATGTCCGGCGGCTGGACCTGGGCCATGACGAAGAACACCAGCAGCGCCGACAACGCCTGGAAGGCGATCTCCACGCTCACCGCCTTCGAGAACAACCTGCGCTTCAACATCAACTCCGCGGCCGTCGCCGTCCGCAAGGACGTCGCCACCGACCCGGAGTACACCGGTTCCAACCCGACGCTGGAGTTCTTCTCCAGCCTCGTCCCGGTGACCCAGTACCGCCCGCAGAACACCGAGTACCCGCGCGTCTCCAACGAGATCCAGGTCGCGATGGAGGCCGTCGTCACCGGCCAGGCCAGCGTCTCGGAGGCGGCCGACGCCTACGACGAGGCCGTCAAGGGCATCGTGGGCGAGGACCGGACCGGAACGCTCTGAGACCCGATCCCGAGGAAGGGAGGTCCCGTGGCAACGATCACCCGCCCGTCCCCCGGCGCCCCGGCCGGGGGTGAACTGCGACGACGGACGCACCCCGTCCGGGTGGACATCGCCCGGGCCCTCCCGCTCACGCCGGCGGTCCTGCTGCTGCTGGTGTTCCTGGCGGGCCCGATCCTGTGGTGCGTCTACGCGGCGTTCACCAACATCGCGCTCACCGGTGCCGGGTCCGGCGACACGCAGTTCGTCGGTCTGGCGAACTTCCGGGAGGCCTTCGGCAGCAAGGACTTCGCCAACTCCGTCGTCCTGACGCTCGTCTTCACCGTGCTCTCGGCGGTCATCGGGCAGAACCTGCTCGGCCTGGCGCTGGCCCTGCTGCAGAAGCGCGCGGCACCGGTGGTCCGCTCCCTCGTCGGCGCCACCGTCATCGGCGCCTGGGTGATCCCCGAGGTCGTCGCCGGTTACCTGTGGTACGCCTTCCTGGCCCAGGACGGCACGCTCAACGAGGTCATCGGCGGCCTGGGCCTGAGCCAGAACTGGCTCTACACGCTGCCCATCGTCGCGGTGTCGCTGGCCAACGTCTGGCGCGGCACGGCGTTCTCGATGCTCGTCTACAACGCGGCGCTCTCGGAGATCCCCGCCGAGATCGAGGAGGCCGCCGAGATGGACGGGGCGACCGGCTGGGGCCGGCTGCGGCACGTGACCATCCCCATGATCCGCCGCACCGTCACGACCAACCTCATGCTCATCACGCTGCAGACGCTGTCGGTGTTCGGGCTCATCTACACGATGACCAAGGGCGGGCCGGGCACCAAGAGCCAGACGCTGCCGCTGTACATGTACGAACAGGCGTTCTCCTTCAGCCAGATCGGCTACGGGACCGCCATCGCGCTCGTCCTGCTCGTGGTCGGCGCGGTCTTCTCCCTGGTCTACATGCGCCTGCTGCGCGAGGACGGTTGATGCCCCGTGACCACCTCCACCGGTAGCACCACCGCCGCGGCCACCGTGACGACGTCGCCGCCGTCGGTCCGCTCGACCAGGCCCCGCGGCCCGCGCACCTGGGTCGCCACCACGCTCGTGAACGTCGTGACGGCGGTCATCGGCGTGCTGTTCCTCGTCCCGCTGCTGTGGGTCGTCTTCGCCGCCGTCAACGCCGACGCCGGCCTCAAGCTGTCCTGGCCCGGCTCCGGCTTCAGCCTGGACAACTTCCGCGCCGTGATGACCCCGGAGACGACCTACCGCCCCATGTGGAACGGGCTGGTGCTGTGCGTGAGCTCCTCGGCCATCGCGATGGTCGTGGCGACGCTGGCGGCGTACCCGCTCTCGCGGTTCGAGACCCGCTACAAGCGCCCGTTCCTGCTGACCATCCTCTTCTCCACCGGGCTGCCGATCACGGCCATCATGGTCCCCGTCTACGGGCTCTTCGTGCAGCTCAACCTCGTCGACACCCTCAGCGGCACCGTCGCCTTCATGGCGACGACGGCGCTGCCCATCGCCATCTTCCTCATGAAGAACTTCATGGACGGCGTGCCGATCACGCTGGAGGAGGCCGCCTGGACCGACGGGGCCAGCTCGATGCAGACGCTGCGCCACGTCGTGCTGCCGCTCATGTGGCCGGGGCTGTCGGTCGTGCTGATCTTCACCTTCATCGGCCAGTGGGGGAACTTCTTCATCCCCTTCGTCCTGCTGCTCTCCCCCGACCAGCTGCCGGCCTCGGTGAGCATCTTCACCTTCTTCGGCCAGTACGGCTCGGTGCAGTGGGGCCAGCTGGCGGCCTACTCGGTGCTCTACACGCTGCCGGTCGTCGTGCTCTACCTGCTGCTCTCGCGCCGCCTCGGCGGGGCCTTCACCTTCGGCGGCGCGCTCAAGGGCTGACCGCGCCGGTGCGAGCGCCCCCGCGATCGCGACGCGCTGGCGCTGGCCGCCGGTCAGCTCGTGCGGGCGCCGGGCCGCCACGAGCTCGGCGGGGGTGAGGTTGACCCGCTCCAGCATCTCCACCACGCGCTCGTGGGTCTGGCGGGGG
>NZ_JBJLSF010000070.1:0-25958 GCF_050871885.1 Kineococcus aridisoli
GGGACGGGTCCCCGGACCGGCGTCGGGCTCAGGGCGTCGGCGCACCGCTGGGGGTGCCGCCCTCGGGCGGAGCCCCGGAGGCCGAGGGGCTGGACGGCGAGGGCGCCGCGGCCGGCTCCTCCAGCCGGGCCTCGGCCGCCACGGCCGCGTCGACCGCGGCCTGCAGGCGGGCCTGCGCCTCGCCGTAGGCGGTGAAGTCGCCGCGCTGCAGCGCCGCCTGCGAGTCGGTGATCGCCTGCCGGGCCTGCTGCAGCGCCTGGTCCAGCTGCACCTGCGCGCCCGGGTCGGCGGTCGGCGACCCGCTCGGGCCCGGCGTGGGGGCAGGGGCCGGGCTCTGGGTGGGCGAACCCGGCACCGGCGCGGCGCCCTCGTCACCCGCGCTGGCCCCGGAGTCCCCGGCGAAGACGTCGTCGAGCGCCGCGGTGAGGGTGTCGGCGATGGCGACCTGGTCGCCGAAGACGGCGACGACCTTGCGCAGCTGCGGGAAGGAGTTCTCCCCCGTGCTCTGCGCGTAGATCGGCTCGACGTAGAGCACGCCCCCGCCGACCGGCAGGGTGAGCAGGTTGCCGTCGATGACCGTCGAGTTGCCCAGCCCCAGCAGGCGGATCTGCTCGGCGACCGCGGCGTTGGACTGGATGGTGTTCCACGCCTGCACCGGCCCCTGGACGGTGGCGGCCTGCGGGATCTCCAGCAGCCGGATGCGGCCGTAGTCCTCGCTCTTGCCGCCGCCGGGCGCCATCGCGTTGGAGTCCACGGCGGCGAAGCCGGTGAGGATCTGGTTGCCGCCGCCGCGGTTGTTGGAGGCCGGCACGTAGTTGGACGTCAGGCTGAAGGCCGGGGCGTCCTGACCGGGCATCTGCAGCGTGAGGTAGTACGGCGGCTGCGTCGGGGCCGCCGTGCCCTCGGGCACGTCCGCGGTCGGGTCGCCCGGCACCTGCCAGAAGTCCTGGCCGGTGAGGAAGGAGCTGGCGTCGGTGACGTGGTAGCGGGCGAGGACCTCGCGCTGCACCTTGAACATGTCCTGCGGGTAGCGGAAGTGCTCCATCAGCTGCTCGTCCACGGCCGACAGCGGCTCCACCGCGTCCGGGAAGGCCTGCATCCACGCCTTGAGGACCGGGTCCTGCTCGTCCCAGGCGTAGAGGGTGACCTGGCCGGTGTAGGCGTCCACGGTCGCCTTCACCGAGTTGCGCACGTAGTTGACCGTCCGGTCCTGCAGCGCCTGCACGCTCTGACCGGTCTCGGTGAGGGTGTCGACGGTGACCTCGCCGAGCTCCGTCGCCGCCGAGTACGGGAAGGACGCGGAGGTGGTGTAGCCGTCGAGGATCCACGTCACGCGGCCGTCGACGACGGCCGGGTAGGCGTCGCCGTCCATCGTCAGCCACGGGGCGACCTTCTCGACCCGCTCGCGCGGGGTGCGGTCGTAGAGGATCTTCGCGCCGTCGTTGACGCGGTCGGACAGCAGGATGTTGCCCTCGGCGAACTTCAGCGCGTAGACGGACTTGCGCAGCAGGCCGTCCACCGGAACCCCGCCCGGGCCGTCGTACTTGGTGAGGGCGTAGCCGCGCGGGGAGTTGTCCGGGTAGTCGATCTCGACCGGGTCCCCGGCGCCGCCGACGATCGAGTAGTCCCGGGTGTTCTCGCCGAAGTAGATGCGCGGCTCGTACTCGCCCAGCTCACCGGTCGAGGGGATGTTCGCCTCGAAGTAGTCCGGGCGGCCGTCGTTGGTGCGCTGGTTGCCGCGGGCGGCGACGACGCCGTAGCCGTGGGTGTAGACGGTGTGCAGGTTGACCCAGGTCTGCTGGTTGTCGGCCAGGCCGTCGAGGTTGAGCTCGCGGGCGGCGATGACGGTGTCCTGGGTGGTGTCCCCGCCGAGGCTGTAGCGGTCGACGTCCAGGACGTCGGGGAAGCGGTAGTAGTTGCGCTGCCCCTGCGTCTGCTGGAACGCCGCGCCGACCACCGAGGGGTCCAGCAGCCGGATGCCCGGGATGGTCGCCGCGTCCTCGCGCAGCTGGCCCGCCGTCGCCTCGGTGTCCGCCTGGTACTCGGTGACCTCCGCGTCCGCGAGGTCGTAGGCGGTGCGCGTGGCGTCGATGTTGCGCTGCACGTACTCGGCCTCGGCGGTCTGCCGGTTGGGGCTGACCTGGAAGCGCTGCACGACCCACGGGTAGATGCCGCCGACGGCGACGGCGCTCACGACGAGCAGCGCCGTGCCGATCGCCGGCAGCCGCCAGCTGGCGCCGACCGCGGCCGCGACGAACAGCCCGGCCACGACGACGGCCACGACGGTCAGGATGGCCTTGGCCGGCAGCACGGCGGTCGCGTCCGTGGCCGTCGGGCCGACGACGCCCGCCACGTTGCCGGAGCTGGAGACCATCAGCTCGTAGCGGTCCAGCCAGTAGCCGGCGGCGCGCAGCAGCAGGAAGGCGGCGGCGAGCGTGGCCAGGTGGATGCGCGCCGCCCGCGTCGTGCGCTGCCCGCCGCCGGACAGCCGCAGCCCGCCGTACAGGTAGTGCGTGGCCAGCGCGGCGATGCCGGAGAGCACCACGGCCGCGGACAGGAAGCTCACGACGAAGCTGATCCAGGGCAGGGTGAAGACGTAGAAGCCCTGGTCCATGCCGACCTCGGGGGCCTCCTGCCCGAAGGGCTGGCGGTTGACCCACAGCAGCAGCGTCTCCCAGCGCCCGGCCGCGACCGAGCCGCCGAACAGGCCCGCCGCCAGGGACAGCGCGAGGACGACGACGCGGCGCAGCGGCTCCAGGGACTCGCGGTAGCGGTCCAGCCCCGCCTGCTCGGTCGACAGCGGCGCGTAGACGGGGCGGGAGCGGTAGCCCACGCTCAGCGAGAGCGCCACGGCGGCCGACAGCAGCGCGGCTCCGACGGCGAAGAGCGCGATCTGCAGCCACAGCTTCGTCGTGAAGGTCTGCAGGAAGCCGAGCTGGTCGAACCACCACACGTCGGCGGTGATGCGGGAGCCGACGACCACGACGACGACGAGCGCGACGAGGGCGAGGACGGTCGGCAGGGCGGCGCCGCGGCGACGACGCCGCAGCACCGGCCGCGAGGGGCGGCGAGGTGGGAAGCTCACGACCAGGCAACTTACAAGCCGCCGGGCGGGTGCCCGTCACGCCGCATCGTGACCAGTTCGTTGCCGGACTCCCCCTCGCGCCCCCGGCGGGGCCCGGGACGGCCGCCGGGAGCGGCGCCGGGACTCGTGCGGGAGCGGTGCGAGGGCTCGTGCGGGGACGGTGAGGAGGCCGCACGGGTCCGGCGGGCCGTCCGCGGGACGTGCCACCATCGGGGCCGTGAGCTCCGACGCGCTGCCCCCTGCGACCCCCGGTCCCGCCCCCGCCACCCCCTCCCTGTGGCGGGCCGTCGCCGAGATCGAGCGCTACGTGGCCGCCGACGGCTGGGGGGCCCCGCTGCGGCTGTTCGCCCTCGTGCGCACGGCCGAGGCGCTGCGCCGCGACCCGGACCTCGCCGACCGCCTGCCCGCCCACGTCGTGCAGGAGGCCCGCGCCGACGCCGGCCACCTGACCTCCGTGGAGCAGGAGGGCGTCCCCGACGTGGCCGACCTCGACGAGCTGCTCGGCCAGCTCGCCTGGCCCGAGGGCGTCGACGGCGCCGCGCTCGTCGTCGAGCGCATCCTCGTGCCGCCGGACGCCGAGGCCGAGGTGCGCGCCGCGGCACCGGCCGACGACGAGGCCCGCGCCCGCGCGCTGGCCGCCCACCCGCTGGCCGAGGACGTCCGCATCGCCGTCGGCGTGCTGCGCGACGGCCGCCACGAGTGCGCGGTGCGCTCGCGCTCGAAGGACTCCGACGGCGAGGTGGCCATGGGCGCCGACCTCGTGCCGGGCCTGGTGAGCGCGCTGCAGGCGACGCTGGACTGAGGGCGCTGGACCGGGGACCGCCCGGCGGCCACGCGCCGCCGGCGGCCACCGGCTCAGCCGGCGGCCACCGCCTCGCAGGTCTGCAGCGCGCCGCCCTCGCCGGCGCCGATCGCCTCGACGGCGGTGCGCGCCTCGTGCAGCGTGGAGACGGGCAGGACGGTGATGCCCTCCGGGACGGCACCGGCGACCTGCCCGCACTCCGCGCGCGGCGCGAGGAACCAGCGGGCGCCCTCCGCGCGGGCGCCGATGACCTTCTGGCGCAGGCCGCCGATCTCCAGCACGGTCCCGTCGGCGGCGATCGCGCCCGTCCCGGCGACGTGCTCACCGCCCGTCATGGCCCCCGGCGTCAGCTCGTCGACGATGCCCAGGGCGAACATCGTGCCCGCGCTGGGCCCGCCGACGTCGTCGATGGCGATGTCGATGGAGAACGGGAAGTCGTGGTCGACGTCGGGCGTGATGCCCAGCAGCGTCACCCCGCCGGCGGAGACCGTGCGCGTGGACACCGTCTGCGCCTCGCCGCCGCGGGTCAGGCCCAGGGTGACGGGGGCGTCCGCGGGCAGCGCCCGCACGGCGGCCTGCAGGGCGGCGAAGTCGGCGACGGGCGCGCCGTCCACGGAGGTGATCGTGTCGCCGGGGCGCAGCACCCGCGCCGCGGGGGCGTCGGCGGCCACCTGCTCCACCCGGGTGGTGGTCGTGGCGGGCACGTCGATGCCGAGCTCGCGCAGGGCGGCGACCTTGGCGTTCTCCTGCGAGCCCGTCATCTCCGCCGCGCTCCGCTCGTCGGCCTCCTGCTGGGTCTGCTCGCCGGGGTAGTACAGCGCGCGGGGGGCGACGCTGACGTCCGGGTCGCGCCAGCTCAGCAGCAGCTCCCCCAGCGTCATCTCCAGCCCCGGCCCCCCGCGCACCGAGACCGTGGTGAGGTCCAGCGCGCCGTCGGTCGGGTGCGTCTGCGCACCGGTGATCGAGATGAGCCCCTCGACGGACCCCTCGTCCCCGTCCCGCCCCTGCCCCTGCCCCGCGTGGGAGCCGGCGATGACGTCGACCACCGGTCCCGGGCTGAGCGCCACGTACGGCACGTGCAGGACCCCCAGCAGCGCCGTCAGCAGGACGGCGGTGAAGGCGGAGACGGCCAGCAGCAGCCCGCGCGCCGACAGGCCCGGGCGCTCGGCACCCTCCCCGGCACCCGCGTCCGCACCCGGCGCGTCACCCGCTCCCCGGCCCGGTCCACGGCCCGGGACCTCGTCCGGGACCTCGTCCGGGACACCGGACGGGAGGTCGCCGGGGGCTGCGCTCGACACCCCCGCACCCTACGTTCGCTGCCCGCGAAGTCCGCCGCCGACCGGGTCCGGGGCGGAACGCGGCGCTCCCGCCGCTCGTCGTGCCCGGGGCGGGGCGTCATCATGGGAGGCGACCTGCGGAAGACGGAACCGGACCGCGACGGCCCGCACGCGGGCGGCCGCGGTCCAGGAGGCGGAGGACACGGTGGACCAGCGAGACGACGAGGGGCGCGAGCGCCCCGAGGGCGAGGACGGCCCCGAGGACACCCCGCGCGAGGACCGGGAGGCGGGGGGCCAGCCCGGCTTCCGCCCGTCCGGCACGCCCGCGCCCAAGCCCGGGCAGCCCTCGGGCAGCGGCAACCCCCTGGAGGACCTGCTCGGTCCGCTCTTCGGCGGGCAGTTCCCCGGCGGCCAGGTGCCCGGCGGGTTCCCCGCCGGCTTCCCCGCCGGCTTCCCCGGTGCGATCCCGGGCTTCGGCGAGGCGGGCTTCGACCCGGCCGTCATGGGGCAGGTGCTCGCCCAGCTGCAGAAGTTCCTCTCCACCCCCTCCGACGCCCCGGTGAACTGGGACGTCGCGCACGACCTGGCCCGCCAGGCCGCCGCGCAGACCGGTGACCCCACGCCCAACGCGG
The DNA here is from genome assembly GCF_050871885.1 of Kineococcus aridisoli. Lineage (NCBI taxonomy): Bacteria > Bacillati > Actinomycetota > Actinomycetes > Kineosporiales > Kineosporiaceae > Kineococcus > Kineococcus aridisoli. Next base: position 5,797 of record NZ_JBJLSF010000070.1, read on the forward strand.
TGGACCGGCGCGAGGTCGAGGACGCCCTGCGGGTGGCGGACCTGTGGCTGGACGGCGTCACCGACCTCGAGCAGGCGGCCACCACCCTGGAGGCGTGGAGCCGCGCGGAGTGGGTCGAGCGGACGATGCCGGTCTGGCGCCAGCTCGTGGAGCCCGTGGCCACCAACGTCGCCGCCGCCATGGGCGACGCGATGGCCGCGCAGGCACCGCCGGAGCTCGCGGCGATGCTCGGCTCGGCGGGCGCCGTGCTGCGCCAGGTCGGCGGGGGCGTCTTCGGGATGCAGGTGGGCCAGGCCATCGGCCAGCTCGCCGGCGAGGTCGTGGCGACCACCGACGTCGGCCTGCCGCTGGCGCCGAGCGGCCGGGCGGCCCTGCTGCCGACCAACGTGCGCTCCTTCGCCGACGGCCTGGAGGTGCCGCTGGACGAGGTGCGCCGCTACCTGGCGCTGCGCGAGGCCGCCCACCAGCGGCTGTTCGCGCACGTGCCGTGGCTGCGCAGCCACCTGCTCGGCAGCGTGGAGTCCTTCGCCCGCGGCATCAGCGTCGACGGCGAGCGCATCGCCGAGGCGGCCCGCCAGGTCGACCCGACCAACCCCGAGTCGCTGCAGGAGGCGCTCGGCTCGGGCATCTTCGAGCCCGAGAGCACCCCGCAGCAGAAGGCGGCGCTGTCCCGGCTGGAGACGGCGCTCGCCCTCGTCGAGGGCTGGGTGGACCACGTCAGCGACGAGGCCGCCCGGAACGTCCTGCCGCACGCGGCCGCGCTGCGCGAGACGATGCGCCGCCGCCGGGCCACCGGCGGGCCGGCCGAGCACGCCTTCGCGGTGCTCGTGGGCCTGGAGCTGCGCCCGCGCCGGGCGCGGGAGGCGAGCGCGCTGTGGGAGCAGCTGCTCGCGCGCGGCGACCGCAGCGCCCGCGACGCCGTGTGGGACCACCCGGACCTGCTGCCGACCGCCGACGACCTCGACGACGTGGCGGCCTTCGTGGAGCGCCGCCTGGGCGCCGCCGACGCGCCCGTGGAGGGCGAGGACGCGATGGATGCGGCGCTGCGCGACCTGCTGGACGGCGGCGGGGACGCCGGCGCGGCCGGCGGCGGGGACGGCAAGGGCTGAGCACCCGCACCCGGCCGGCCGCGACCCCGACGGGCGTCGCGGCCGTCCGGGCCGGCAGGGTCGGCAGGGCCGTCCGGGCCGGCAGGGCCGGCGGCGCCCGGCCGCTCAGGCGGGCGCGTCCCAGCCGGTCGAGGTGACCTGGACGGCGGGTGCCGCGTCCCCGGCCCCGCCGTCGGCCCCCTCGTCCCCGCCGTCGTCGTCGTGGTGGCCCGGGCCCTCGTGGCCCGTGGCGTGGTCAACGCCGGCCAGGAACCCCCGCGCCCGCTCGGTGCGCGGGTAGGACTGCAGCAGGTCCCAGAAGGCGCGCGAGTGGGTGGGCACCAGCAGGTGCGCCAGCTCGTGCAGCAGCACGTAGTCCAGGACCCAGCCCGGCATCCCCTGCAGCCTGCTGGAGAGGCGGATGCTCGCGTCCGCAGGGGTGCAGGAGCCCCAGCGGTGGTGCTGGTTGTCGGCCCACGTCACCGAACGGGGACGGGCCAGGCCGTCCAGGTGGCGCCGGGACAGCTCGCGGGCGCGGTCGAGCAGGTCCCCCTCGCACGGGTTGCGCCGGCGGTCGGCCGCCTCCAGGCGGCCCACCATGCGCTCGACCCACTCGCGCTCCTCGACGAGGCTGAAGCGGGCCGGGATGAGCACGACGGTCCGCTCGCCGTCGCGGTAGGCGGACACCGTGCGGGTGCGGCGCCGGCTGCGGCGCACGTCGACCCGCCGGTCGGCGAGGTCGGTGACGGGACGCCCGGCCCCACCGGGGCCGTGCTCGGGCGCGTCGGCGGGGGTGCCGTCGTCGGTGGCCGTGTCCACGGTGAGGCTGATCGGCTCGACGTCGTCCGCCACGTCGTCCACCTCGACCGCCGCGGAGGCGGCGTCGAGGGCTGCTGCACCTGCTCGGTGAGCCCTCATTGCCGCAGGGTAGCGCGAGGTGCGCCCGCGCGTCCGGATTCGCGATCACGCCGGTGGGTCCTCCAGCACACCACGGATCGCGGGTGCGGGCGCGCCGACGCGCCCGATGCACGCGCTCAGGGCACGATGCCGGACAGGACGACCGTTCCACCGAGACGAGGAGGCACCATGGCCGACACCTGGACCGGCGAGTTCTACTGCGTGAAGTGCAAGGAGAAGCGCGAGGCGGAGGGCCAGGTCGTGGAGACCAACGGCCGCCGCATGGCCAAGGGCAAGTGCCCGGTTTGCGACACCAACCTCAACCGCATCCTCGGCAAGGCCTCCTGACCCCGCTCCGGCGCGTCCACGCCCCGCGGGGCTGTGGACGGCGCCGGGGGCCGGGTCCCGGACTGCGGCAGGGTGGCCGCGTGTCCCGTGCGCTCCCGCCCCCGCCCGCGACGACGCCGACGGGGCTCCCCGTCGCGCGCCGCCCCGGCGGCCTCCTGCAGATCGGCTCCACCCCCCGCAGCGCCACCGTCCTGGGTCCCCGCGTGCCGGGGGCGGCCGGGGTGGGGCCGGCGGCCACCGCCGGGGTGGAGCCGCTGGGGCTCCCCGGCCGGCCGGCCGGGGGGGCGGGTGTCGAGGCGCGCCTGGTCGCCGACGCGAGCGCGTGGGCTGCCCTCGACCCCGCGGGCCCCCCGCCCGTGCAGCGCTTCGCGGCGCGGGCGGCGGCGGCGGTCGCCGTGGTGGGCGGCGGCAGGACCGCCCGGCTGCTCCTGCAGCTGCTCGACGACGCGGGCATCGGCACGCTCGTCACGGAGGACCCGGTGGCGCTCCCCCCGGCGCGGGCGCGGCCGGCGGCACCGGCGGACCTCGTGGTGCTCATCACCCACCACGCCGCGCACGCGGTGCGGGCGGACGGGCTGCTGGCCGACGGCGTGCCGCACCTGTCGGTGGTGCTGCGCGACACCGACGCGGTGGTCGGGCCGCTCGTGGTCCCCGGCCGCTCGGCCTGCCTGCGCTGCCTGGACCTGCACGTCACCGACGCCGACCCCGGCTGGCCGGCCGTCGTGGACGCGTTCGTGCACGGACCGGGGTGGGTCGAGGAGAGCGCGACCGCCCGTGCGGTCGCCGGGCTGGCGGGGCTGCAGGTGCTGGCGCACCTCGACGGCGCGGGTGCCGGCGCGGTGGGCGCCACGCTGGAGCTGCTGCTGCCGGAGGGGACGGTGCGCCAGCGGTGGTGGTCGGCGCACCCGCAGTGCGGGTGCGTCGACCTCCCCCTGCCGGCCGGGCGGCCGGGCCGGCGCTCCTGAGGCGGGTCGCGCCCGGGGCGCCCTCAGGCGTGGACGAGCTCACCGGCCGGCAGCTGCGAGGCCACGGCCTCGGCGCGTTCGGCCAGCACCGCGGCGCGGCGGGCGGCGACCTCGGCGCGGCGCCGGGCGCGCAGCACCCGGGCGGCGCGCACCCGGGCCGCGGTGCGGTGCGCCTCGGCGATGCGTTCTCGGACGAGCAGTTCTTCGACGTAGGACATCTGCGACCTTCTCCGGGGAGTTCCGCGCCCGGGGTTCCCGGGCGGAGCGGTGGCGAGCGCGGCGGCGCCGGGCTCGTGCGTGCTGGTGGTGGTGCCGCTGGTGCGGGTGGCCACGGTCAGGCGGCCACGGGGTGCTTGCGCGGACGCCCGCGAGGGCGCTTGCGCGGGACGACGACACCGGCGACGACCAGCTGCCCACCCCACACGCCCCACGGTTCGACGCGCTCGAGAGCGCCTGCGAGACAAGCGTTCGCGAGCGGGCAGTCCTGGCACAGGGACTTGGCCAGCTCGACGTCCTCGGGCTTCTCGGCGAACCAGAGCTCGGCGTCGTAGCGGCGGCAGGGCAACGGGTCCGGCGTGTGGCGGCGCTGCACGCCGCTCACCTCCTCAGCTCGTGCGTGGACAGCGGTGGGGTCGGCGGTTTCTCGGTACGCGCGGTGCGGGGTGGTTCGAGGCGGGGTGGAGGGGTTCATCTCTCTGCGTTCTCCGGCGGGTGGTTCGACGTCGAAGAGCCCACGAACGCAAAGTGGCCGCGGACCCGAGTGGTGCGGGGTCCGCGGCCTGGGAGAGCCGGTCTAGGTGCTAGACCGGTGGGCTCCAGGTCGGGTTCCCCACGGGCGGGAAGGTGTAGGCGTCCTTCTCGTCGACGCGCAGACGCGCGGCGATCACCTGCAGCGGACGCACTCCACCCATGGACGTGACCCGGGTGGACGCGTGGCTGCGCTGCCACGGGGCGCCGGAGACGGCGGCCGTGGCGGTGGTGTCGCGGACGACGAGGGTGGTGCCGGGGCAGGTGACGGCGTCGACGGTGAACTGCTGCACCGCGTCGAACGTCGGATCCGTGGTCGTGGTGTCCACTGGTCTGCCCTCCCCTCACCGGTACCCGCGCGCGGCCTGCGCGCTGTCGTGCTCCCGACTGTAGGGGCACCGCGGTGACGACGACAACGTCTTTTTCCGCGGGTTTCGCCGACTTCTTCTGGTGACGTTCTCAACCACCGGGCGAGGGGGAGGAGAAGCCTTGCGCCGCAACGACGACGGCGATCCCTGACGGAGCCGCGTCAACCGCGGGAGAGCACCGCCAGGACCTCGTCGCCGTACTTGTCCAGCTTGGAGGGGCCCACGCCCGGGATCCTCGCGAGCGCGGCGGTGTCGGCGGGCGCCGCCTCGGCGATCGCCACGAGGGTGGCGTCGGTGAACACCACGTAGGCCGGCACGCCGGCCTCCTTGCTCGTCGCGCTGCGCCACTCGCGCAGCGCCTCGAACACCGCCTCGTCGTAGCTGGAGGGGCAGTCCGCGCAGCGGCCGAGCTTGCGGTCGACGGCCGCGGTCAGCGACGTGCCGCACACCCGGCACACCATCGGCCCGCTGCGGCGCGAGGGGCGCGCACCCGTCGCCGAGGTCGCGCGGCGCCCGGCCGGCGCGGTCTGCGGGCGCACCGCGTCGAGGAAGCGCGAGGGCTTGCGGCTGGCCCGGCCGCCGGGGGTGCGCGCGTTCGCCCACGAGACGTGGATGGCCTCGCGCGCACGGGTGATGCCCACGTACAGCAGGCGGCGCTCCTCCTCGACGTCGTCGGGCGTCTCGGCGAAGGAGATCGGCAGCAGCCCCTCGCTGACGCCGACGAGGTGCACGACGTCCCACTCCAGGCCCTTGGCCGCGTGCAGGGACGCCAGGGTCACCCCGTCGACCGTCGGGGCGTGCTGGGCCTGGCCGCGCTCGACGAGCTCGTCGACGAGGTCGGCCAGCGTCGCGCCGGGCCGGGCCGCGGCCAGCTCGTCGGCGAGGACGACCAGCGCCTGCAGCGACTCCCAGCGCTCGCGGGTCGCGCCGCCGGCGCTGGGCGCGTGCTCGGCCCAGCCGGCGGAGGTGAGCACCGCGCGGGTCTCCGCGCCCAGCTCGTGGCCGGGCACCGCCGAGCGCGCCGCCCCGCGCAGCAGGACGATCGCGTCGCGCACCTCCTTGCGGGAGAAGAAGCGCTCCCCGCCGCGCACGACGTAGCCCACGCCGGCGTCGGCGAGCGCGGACTCCAGCGCCTGCGACTGGCCGTTGGTGCGGAACAGCACGGCGATGTCCTTGGCGCTGCGGCCGGCGCGCACCTCGGCGGCGATGCGGGCCGCGACACCGGTGGCCTCGGCGACGTCGTCGTCGTAGGCGGTGAACGTGGGCGGCGGGCCCGAGGGGCGCTGGGCGATGAGCTCCAGGCGGGCGCGGGCGTGCCGGCCGGAGGCCATCGACAGCACCGAGTTGGCCAGCTGCACCACCTCGGGCGTCGAGCGGTAGTCGCGCACCAGCCGCACGAGGGTGGTCCCCGGGTGGCGGCGGGGGAAGTCCAGCAGGTGCTCCGGCGTCGCCCCGGCGAAGGAGTAGATCGTCTGGCTGGCGTCGCCGACCACGCACAGGTCCCGGCGCTCGCCCAGCCACAGGTCGAGCAGCCGCTGCTGCAGCGGGGAGACGTCCTGGTACTCGTCGACGACGAAGTGGCGGTACTGCTCGCGCACCGTGGCGGCCACGTCCGGGCGCTCGTCGAGGATGCCGGCCGTCAGCAGCAGGACGTCCTCGAAGTCGATGACGGCGCGGTCGGTCTTGACGTCCTCGTAGGTGCGCACCACCCGCGCGACCGTCGACAGGTCCAGCCCGCCCGGCTCGCCGCGGCCGGCGGCGGCGGCCACGCGCACGTAGTCGTCGGGGTCGACGAGCATGACCTTGGTCCACTCGACCTCGGCGGACAGGTCGCGCACCCGCGTGCGGTCGGCCTGGATGCGCAGCCGGTTGCAGGCGTCGGCGACCAGCGGCGCCTTGTGCTCGACGAGGTTCGGCAGGGTGCCGCCGATGGACTGCGGCCAGAAGAACTGCAGCTGGCGCAGCGCGGCGGCGTGGAAGGTGCGCGCCTGCACCCCCGCCACCCCGAGGTCGCGCAGCCGGGTGCGCATCTCCCCCGCGGCGCGGGCGGTGAAGGTGACGGCGAGGACCCGGTTGGGCACGTAGGCGCCCGAGTGCACCCCGTAGGCGATGCGGTGGGTGATCGCGCGCGTCTTGCCGGTGCCGGCGCCGGCCAGCACGCAGACGGGGCCGTCGAGGGTCGTCGCGACCTGCCGCTGCTCGGGGTCGAGGCCGTCGAGGACGGAGTCGGCGTCGGGACGCGAGCCGGCGCGGTGCGCGAGGTCGGGTGCGGTCGTCATGGCCGGGCCATCCTCTCAACTCCCCGGGCACCCTGGCGACAGGCCGGACCGGCGGGTGTGGACACCGGCGGCGGGAAGATGCGTGGGGAGCCCGCGGTTGGCACCACAGCACGAGGGACCGCGGGTGCCACCCCGCACGCAATCGAGTGAGGAGCGCGCAGTGCCGACGATCGAGGCTCCGGCCGCAGGCAGCGTCACGATGTTCACGACGACGTGGTGCGGCTACTGCCGCCGCCTGAAGTCGCAGATGGACCGCGAGGGCATCAGCTACTCGGAGGTCAACATCGAGGAGGTCCCCGACGCGGCCGACTTCGTCATGAGCGTCAACGGCGGCAACCAGACGGTGCCGACGCTGCTCTTCCCCGACGGCTCCGCGGCCACCAACCCCTCGGTGGCCGAGGTGAAGTCCAAGCTCGCCTCCTGAGCACCGCCTTCCGGCCCACCGGTCCGCGCGAGTTCGCCGACCGGTGGGCCGCCGCGCTGCCGCCCGGCGCCCGCGTCGGCGTCGACGGCGCCGTGGACGCCGACACCGCCTGGTACGCCGGGCACCTGGCCGACGCCCTGCGCGCCGCCGCCCGCCCCGTGCTGACGGCCGGCTGGTCGGGCTTCTGGCGCCCGCGCTCGCTGCGCCTGGAGCACGGCCGCGACGACCCGGACGCCTTCCACGACGGCTGGCTCGACGTCGCCGGGCTCTGGCGCGAGGTCCTGGGCCCGCTCGGCGAGGGCACCGGCCGCTGGTGGGTGCCCTCGCTGCACGACCCGGGCACCGACCGCGCCTCGCGCGCCCCGCGCGAGGCCGTCCCCGACGACGCCGTCCTCGTCTTCGCCGGCCCCTTCCTGCTGCGCGACGACCTGCGGTGGGGCTTCGACGCCGTGGTGCACCTGTCCACCTCCGACGCGGCCGTGCGCCGGCGGGTGGGCGCCGCGGACGCCGAGCGGGTGCTCGGCGGCTGGCACCGCTACCTGGCCGAGTCCGAGCCGGCCGAGCGCGCCACCGCGGTGCTGCGCTGCGAGGACCCCCGCCACCCCGCCGAGCTGGTGCGCGGCTAGCGGGCCGGGGCGCGGGCCCTCAGGCCCTCGGGCCCTCAGGCCCTCAGGCCCTCAGGCCCAGGAGTCGCCCGCGGGCACCGGCAGCGGTCCGCCGTACCAGGCCTCGATGAGCCGCCGGGCGATGGAGACCCCCGGCGGCGGCAGCACCCGCCCCGCACCGACCTCCTCGGCGAGCTCCTCGCGGGTGAACCACCGCGCCAGCGCGATCTCGTCGCCGTCGACGCGGATGTCGGTGGTGAGCGCGCGGGCGGCGAAGCCGACCATGATGCTCGCCGGGAAGGGCCACGGCTGGCTGCCCAGGTAGCGCACGTCCTCCGGGGCGCTGCCCACGACGATCCCCGCCTCCTCCAGCACCTCCCGGCGCACGGTGTCCTCGAAGCACTCCCCGGGTTCCACGAAGCCCGCCAGGACCGAGTAGCGGTTGGCCGGCCACACCGGCTGGTGGCCCAGCAGCAGCCGGTCGTCCGGGCTGATCACCGCCATGATCACCGCGGCGTCGGTGCGCGGGAAGTGCTCCTTGCCGCCCGGCTCGACCTTCACCCAGCCCGCCTGCGCCGCGTCCAGCGGCTCGCCCGTGCGCGGGGAGAAGCGCGTCACGGCGTGCCAGTTGCCCATCGACAGCGCCTCGGTGAACAGCCCCGCGTCGCGCGCCGGCAGCTGCTCGCCGACCTCCCGCAGCCCGCGCCACTCCTCGTCGCCGGCCGAGCCGTCGGCCGCCTCCGGCTCGGCGTCGGCGGAGACCACCGCCAGGTGCTCCACGCCGTCCTGCACGCCGAGGTAGAGCTGCAGGTCCTCCGGCCCCGGTGCGGGCACCTCGGCGGGGGCCCGCAGCACCAGGCGCGGGCCCTCGCCGGTCACCACCACGGGCGCGCGGCCGGCGTGCACGCGCAGCACGCGGGTGCCCGGCGAGGCCCACAGCCGCTCCAGCAGCCCCGGGGCGCTGCGCGCGGCGCCCGCCCGGTCGAGCTGCTGGCGGGACAGGGCCAGGTCGCGCAGCGGAGGACTCGGCAGGCTCACGGGGGTCACTCCTGCAGCCTATGCAGCACCGCGGGCCCTACCGTGGGGGCGTGCCCGCCCGCTCGCCCCAGGTCCTCGCCGCCCTCGCCACCGCCGCCGTGCGGGGCCTGGACGTGGTGGCCGTCGGCCCCGCGGACGACGACGGCGCCGACTTCGACACCGCCGTCGTCGTCGACGCCGAGCAGCGCCGCTTCGTCGTGCGCTCCCCGCGCCGGCCCGCCGCGGCCGCGGCGCTGGACGCCGAGGTGGAGCTGCTGGCCCGGCTGCGCGACCCGCTGCCCTTCGCCGTGCCGCAGCCGGCCGGCACCCTCGTGCTGCCCGAGGGCGGGCGCTGCGTGGTGCACCGCGAGCTGCCCGGCACCCCGCTGGACCCGGGCTCCCTGCGCCCCGGCCCCGGCCTGGCCGCCTCCCTGGGCGCCGGGCTGGCCGCGCTGCACCAGATCGACGGCGCCGTCGTCGCCGACACGGGCCTGCCCGTCTACGACGCCGAGGAGTACCGCAAGCGGCGGCTGTCCGAGCTGGACCGCGCCGCCGCCACCGGTCACGTGCCGCCCCGGCTGCTGACGCGCTGGGAGGTGCTCATGGAGGACGTCACCCACTGGCGCTTCGCGGCCACCCCCGTGCACGGCGACCTCGTCGGCGAGCACGTGCGCACCGACGGCCAGGTGCTCACCGGCATCACCGGCTGGGTGGACGCCAAGATCGCCGACCCCGCCGACGACTTCGCCTGGCTGGCAGTCGGCGCCGACCCGGACGCGCTGGAGTCGGTGCTGGAGGCGTACGCGCACGCGCGCTCCGAGCCGCCGGACCCCGACCTGCTGCTGCGCGCCCGCCTGGCCGGCGAGCTGGCCCTGGCCCGCTGGCTGCTGCTGGGCCTGCGCGTGGAGGACGGGGCGATCGTCGAGGACGCCCGGCGGATGCTGGACGACCTCGACGCGCACGCCGACTCCGTGCCGCTGGGCACCTGAGGTGCGCGACCGCCGGGCACCCGGGGTGCGGAGCTGAGCGGCGTGCGGGTGCGCGTGGCGTCGGTCAACGCCGCCTCCGGGCGCGACCTGGGCAGCGGCGCGGTGGACACCGCGGCCCTGGCCACCGCCGTCGCCGGCCTGGGCGCCGACGTCGTCGCCGTCCAGGAGGTCGACCACCTCCTGCCGCGCAGCGGCGGGACCGACCAGACCGCGCAGCTGGCCGCCGCGATCGGCGGGCGGGGGCGCTTCACGGCGACGGTGCACGGCACCCCGGGCACGCCCGGCGGCTTCCGCGACGCCGCCGGCACGCAGCCGGGCACCCCCTCCTACGGCATCGCGCTGCTCAGCCGGCTGCCGGTGCGCAGCTGGCGGGAGCACCGGATGGCGGCCGGCCGCGGCCGGCTGCCGCTGGTGCTGCCCGGCGCGGGGCTGCGCTGGATCCCCGACGAGCAGCGCGCCGTCGTCGCCGCGGTCGTCGAGACCGCGGCGGGGCCGCTGACGGTGCTGTGCACCCACCTGTCGTTCTCCCCGCCGCGGGCGATCGGGCAGCTGCGGGCCGTGCGCACCTTCGCCGCGGACCTGCCGCGACCGCTGGTCCTGCTCGGCGACCTCAACCTGCCGCCGGGGGTGGTGCGGCGGGTGCTGCCGTGGGCGCCGCTGGCCACGGGCCCGACCTTCCCCTCGCCGGCCCCGCGCATCCAGCTCGACCACGCCCTCGCCGACGGCCTGGCACCCGGCGCCCGGGTATCGGCGAGCATCCAGCCCCTCGGCGGCAGCGACCACCGCTGCCTCGTCGTGGACCTCGACCTGGGCGGCTGAGCGGCTCGGCCGCGCGGTCCCGGGCGCGGTCCCGGGCGCGCGGCGTCAGGCGAGCGGCACCGAGCGCACCAGCCGCTCCAGCTCCGCGGCCCCCAGCAGGTCCACCGGCCGCACCGTCTCCCCCGTCGCCGCGTGGAAGAACGCGGCGCTGACGTCGGCCAGCGGCACCTGCCGCCAGCGCGACCAGGCCAGCCGGTACACCGCCAGCTGCACGTCGCGGGCCCGCGCGGCCTCCCCCGTCGGCGGCCGCCCGCTCTTCCAGTCCACGACGTCCCAGCGCGTGCGCCCGTCCACCTCGTCGCGGAAGACCGCGTCGATGCGCCCGCGCACGAGCAGGTCCGCCACGGGCGTCTGCACCGCCACCTCCACCGCCACCGGCCGGCGCCCGGCCCACTCCGAGGCCAGGAAGCGGCGCTGCAGCTGCGCGAGCGCGTCGGCGTCCTCCCCGTCCTCCCCGTGCCCGGCGCCCCCGGCGTCCCGCTCGTCCTCCTCGTCCTGACCGGGCTGCGGCAGGTCCAGCAGCGGTGCGGCGCTGAAGCGCTGCTCCAGCCAGGCGTGGAACGCCGACCCGCGGCGCGCCGCCGGGAGCGGTCGCTGCGGCACCGGCCGGCGCAGCACCAGCGCCAGCTCGTCCGGGTCCCGGGCCAGCAGCACCAGCCGGGAGGCCGACAGGTGCGCCGGCAGCACGACCTGCGGCGGCCGGACCGCGGCCCGCTCGGCCAGCAGCAGCCGGTTCTGCTCGGCCCACCCGGCGACCTCCTCGTCCTCCACCGGTGCCGCGCCCCCGCCCGCGTCGCCCGCGTCGGCCGCGACGCCGTCCGCGTCGTCGACGCCGCCCGCCCGCCCGCGCAGGGCCGCGCGCACCAGCGCCGCACCGGTCTCCACGTCGGCGCGGCGCGCGGCCAGCGGGTCCGCGGGCCACGCGGCGCGCCGCGGGTCCGCCGTCCGGGGGTTGGGGGTGCCCGGCGGCGGGGCGGGCGCCGGCGGCAGGCGCACCAGGCCCGGCACCGCCCCCGCGGGCGCCTGCAGCAGCTCGTCCAGGAAGCGCGAGGGCCCGCGCGCCGTGCTGCCCTCGTCCCACCAGGCGCCGGAGAGCAGGAGCTCCTCGCGGGCGCGGGTGAACGCCACGTACGCCAGCCGCCGCTCCTCGGCCAGCTCGTGCTCGCCGCAGGCGGCCAGGAAGCGCTCGCGGGCTGCGTCCAGCTCCTTCTGCGTGCCGGCGCCCTCGACCTCGAAGCGGGGCAGGTGCTCGTGGTCCCCGCGCAGCGGGTACGGCAGCACCCCCGCCGCGCCGGTGCCGCCGAGCCAGCCGGGCGCGCCGGCGCCGACCGCCGGGAAGGTGCCCTCCACCAGGCCGGGCACGGCGACGACGTCCCACTCCAGGCCCTTGGCGGCGTGCACGGTCAGCAGCTGGACGGCGTCGGGCGCCACGTCCGCGGCACCCGGCTCCAGACCGCGCTCGCGCTCCTCGGCCGCCTCCAGCCACGCCAGGAACCCGCCGAGGCCGGGACGCTGCGCGCTCGCCGCGAAGGAGGCCGCGGCGTCGGCCAGCGCGTCCAGGTCGGCGCGCGCGGCCGCCGGGGAGCTGCCCGGGCGCGCGGCCACCTCCACGTCCAGCAGCAGCGCGCGCTCCACCTCGCCGACGAGGTCGGCCACCGGCAGGTGGGTGCGGGTGCGCAGCCGGCGCAGCACGGCGGCCAGCCGCTCCAGCCGGGCGCGGGCGGGCTGCGACAGCTCCCGCTCCGCGGGCCCGCCCGCAGCGGTCCACGACGGCGGCGGCAGCTCGTCGAGCGCCTCGACCAGGCTGGCGGGCTCCCCCTCGCCGGCGGGGCCGGCGCCCCCGTCCGCGCTCCCGTCCACGCTCCCGTCCACGGCCCCCTGCCCGTGCAGGCGCTCGCGCCGCAGCCGGCGGGCCCAGTCGCCCAGGGCGGCCAGGTCGCGCGCACCCAGCCGCCAGCGGGCGCCGGTCAGCAACCGGGCCAGCTGGTCGCCCCGCTCGGGGTCGTGCAGCACGTGCAGGGTGGCCACGACGTCGCGGACCTCGGGGGTGGACAGCAGACCCCCCAGGCCCACCACCCGCACCGGCAGCCCCGCCTCGTGCAGCGCCCGCTGCAGCACGGCGAAGCGGCTGCGCCGGCGGCACAGCACGGCCGTCGTGCGCCGCGGGCGCGGGTCGGCGCCCGGCACCCGGGCCTGCGCCGCCAGCCGCTCGGAGTCGGCGCGCCACACCTCCGCCAGCCGCGCGGCCACCTGCGCGGCCTCCTCCTCGACGGTCTCCGCGAACGCGGTGCGCACCCGGCCGGTGCCCGCGTCCGGGCGCGCGCGCAGCGCCGCGAGCCCGCCCGCGTCCGGGCCCGCGCCCAGCGGCCCGGCGACGAGGTTGGCGGCCGCCAGCACGGCCTCGTCGTTGCGCCAGCTCGTGGCCAGCGGCAGCCGGCGGGCGGGGGTGCCGTCGGCGCGCGGGAAGTGCACGGGGAAGTCCAGCAGGTTGCCGGCGCTCGCACCGCGCCAGCCGTAGATCGACTGGTGCGGGTCGCCGACGGCGGTGACGGGGTGCCCGCCGCCGAACAGCGCCCGCAGCATGCTCAGCTGGGCGTGGCTGGTGTCCTGGTACTCGTCGAGCAGGACGACGCGGTGGCGGGCCCGCTCGCCGGCCGCGACCACGTCGACCTCGCGCGCCAGCCGCGCCGCCAGCAGCACCTGGTCGCCGAAGTCCAGCTGCTCGGCCTCGCGCTTGCGCCGCGCGTACTCCGCCAGCAGCGGCACGAGCGCGCGGCGGGTGCGCTGCACGGCCAGCAGGTCGCGCACCTTCGCGTACGGCTCCCCCGGCACGTGCGCGCCGTGCCGCGCCACGCTCGCGGCGTCCTTGGGCAGCGCCCGCACCCGGGCGTCGAGCTCGTCGACGAAGCGCGCCACCTGCGCCGGGTCCACCAGGTGCTCGGCGCACTCGCCCGCCAGCTGCAGCAGCGCGGTGGCCAGGGTCCCCGGGGAGGCCTGGACACCCGGCAGGTCCTCGCGCCAGGTCTCCACGACCTCCGAGGCCAGCTGCCAGGCCCCGGCGTCGGAGAGCACCCGCGAGCGCGGTTCCACGCCCAGGCGCAGCCCGTGGTCGGCCACCAGGGAGGCCGCGTAGGCGTGGTAGGTGGAGACCACGGGCTCCCCCGCCCGCACGCCCGTCCCGGCGCCCGCGCCCAGCGCCCGCAGCGCCCGCAGCCGGCGCCGCACCCGCTCGGAGAGCTCACCGGCCGCCTTGCGGGTGAACGTCAGGCCCAGCACGTCCTCGGGGGCCACGAGGTCGTTGGCCACCAGCCACACCACCCGCGAGGCCGTCGTCTCGGTCTTGCCCGACCCGGCGCCGGCGACCACCAGCAGCGGCTCGACGGGGGCCTCCACGACGGCGACCTGCTCCGGGGTGGGCGCGGGCCGCCGCAGCCGCGCGGCGATCTCGGCCGCGCTCCAGCGCGGGGCGCTCACCGGGGACCTCCCGCCGCCACGCTGCGGCCGGCGTCGTGGGCCGGGCAGCTGCTGAGCACCGGGCAGGTGCCGCACTGGGGGCCGACGACGGCCTCGAAGCGGCCGGCGGCCATCCCGGCGGCCACGCGCTGCAGCAGCTGCGCGGCCCAGCGCGGGTCCTCGTCCTCCTCCAGCGGGCGCTGCTGCTGCTGGGGCGCAGCGCGCTGGGTCCCGCCCAGCTGCACCAGCAGGGCCCCGCCGGGTGCGGTGGCCTCGCCGAAGGCGCCCGCGGCGACGGCCAGCTGGTAGACGCCCAGCTGCGGGTGGCGCTGCACCTCGGCCCTCGTCGGCTGCGTCCGGCCGGTCTTGAGGTCGACGACGACGGGACGGCCGTCGCCGTCGGCCTCGAGCCGGTCCACGCGCCCGCGCACGCGCACCCCGTCGACGAGCACCTCGAAGGAGGCCTCGACGGCGAGGAGCCGGCGGCCGCGGGCGGTGGCGTCGCGGTGGTAGTCGGCGAGCTTGTCGAGCATGCGCCCGGCGCGCTCGCGCGCGGCGGCGGACACCCACCCCTGCGGCAGCCCCAGCGACGGCCACAGCGCGTCCAGGCGGCGGCGCAGCTCGGCGGCGTCCGCCGCCGGCGCCTGCGCGGCCACCCGGTGCACCAGGCTGCCCAGGGAGCGCCCGGGCGAGCGCGCCGGCCGGGCGCCGGAGGACTCCAGGAACCAGCGCAGCCCGCAGCGCTCGAAGGTCTCCACCTCCGAGGGCGAGACGACCACCTCCCCGTCCGCGCGCACCGGCCCGGTGCCGGAGACCGGCTCCAGGCCGTACCAGTCGGCGGGGTCGGCGCCGGGGACCCCGGCGGCGGCCAGCTCGGCCAGCCGCACGGCGGCCGCCGCCCGCCGCCGCGGGTCCTCGGCCGCGGCCGGCGCGCACGCGACCTGGCGCAGCCGGGCCACCAGCGCCGGCAGGGACACCGGGCGCGCCTGCGGGGCCGCTCCCGGTGCCGGCGGGTCCCCGTCCTCGGTGCGGGCTCCGGGGACCGCGGCGACGAGGTCCACGAAGGGGGACGGGTGCTCCTCCCCGTCGCGCACGGCGGTCACGACGAGCTCCTCGCGGGCCCGCGAGACGGCCACGTGGAACAGGCGCAGCTCGTCCTCCAGGACCACCCGGCGGGCTCCCGGCCCGTCGGCGTCGCGACCGGCCAGCACGTCGACGAGCGCCTGCGCGCCCAGCACCGACCCGCGCAGGCGCAGGTCCGGCCAGACGCCCTCCTGCACGCCCGCGACGACCACGAGGTCCCACTCGCGCCCCACCGCGCCCTGCGGCGTGGTGAGGGTGACGGCGGCGGTGTCCGGCGCCCGGTCGGCGAGGGTGTCCTCGGGCACCTGCGCACCGGCCTGCCGGTGCAGGAAGCGCCGTGCGCCCTCGCTGCCGGGGAAGCGCTCGCCGAAGCGGGCGGCGGCGTCGAACAGCGCCGTCACGGCGTCCAGGTCGCGGTCGGCGCGCGCGGGGTCGACGGCGGCGTGCCGCGCCGGCGGTTCCGCCGAGGACCCCGCCGGCGGCACCGGCGACAGCGCCGCCTCCTGCCAGCGCTCCGCCAGCCCGGTGGCCTCCCACAGCGCCCACAGCACCGTCTCGGCGTCCGCGCCGGCGGCGGTGGCCGCCGCCCGCCCCGCCCGCAGGACGGCGGCGACGCGGCGGACCGGCTCCAGCGCCGGGTCCTCGCCGGGAGCCGGGTCCTCGCCGGGAGCCGGGTCCTCGCCGGGAGCCGGGTCCTCGCCCAGGGCCGCCTCGTCCTCCGGCGCGTCCGCGAGCGCGGGCGCCAGGGCGGCGGTGAGCACGGCGTCGCCGGGGTGGCCGGCAGCCGGTCCGGTGCCGCGCAGCGCCTGCCGCAGCCGGCGCAGCCCGACGGCGTCCGCGCCGCCCAGCGGCGAGGTCAGCAGCTCGCGGGCGGTGGCCTCGTCGAGCGCCGCCGGCTCCAGGACCACCGCCAGCGCGGTCAGCAGGGGCCGCACCGCGGGTTCGTCGCGCAGCGGCACCTCGGCCGGCGGCAGGGCCAGCGGCACGCCCGCCCGCTCCAGGGCCCGGCGCAGCGGGGCGGTGCGGTGCGTGGAGCGCACGAGCACCGCCATCCGCGACCACGGCACCTCCTCCAGCAGGTGCCGCCGGCGCAGCAGCTGCGCCACCCATGCCGCCTCCTGCGCCGGCGAGGGCAGCACCGCCACGCGGGCACCGCGACCGCTCCGCGGCCGGGCGGGGCGGGCCCGGCGCTGCGCGGCGCCGCCGAGGGCGCCGATGCGGGTGGCGACCGCCGCGCTGACCGCGTGCAGGCGCGGCGGCTGGCGCCACAGCGTGCCGAGCACCACCGTGTCCGCCGGGACGCCGCGGGCGCCGAAGCGCCCGGCCAGGTCGGCGGCCGCCTGCGGGTCCGCGCCGCGGAAGACCTGGGTGACGCTGTCCGGGTCGGCGGTCAGCAGCAGGTCCCGGCCGCCGGCGACGACCTCGAGCAGCCGCAGCGCCGCCTCGGGCAGCTCGTGGGCGTCGTCGACGGCCACGAGGTCCCAGCGCTCGCGCTCGGCGGCCAGCAGCTGCGGCGAGGCCCGCAGCTGCTCGACCGCCTCCTCCAGCAGGCCCGCGGGGTCGTAGGCCTCGGCCCGCCCGAGCGCGTTGACGGCCAGGTACTCCTCCAGCACCCGGCTCGCCGCCTCCCACTGCGGGCGGCCGTGCCGGCGGCCGAGCTCGGCCAGCTCCGCCGGCCCCAGCCCGCGCTCGACGGCGCGCATCAGCAGGTCGCGCAGCTCGTCGCGGAAGCCGCGCAGCTCCCAGGCCGCGGGCGGCAGGTCGGCGGGCCAGCCGGGCGCCGCGGGGGCGACCCCGGGCTCCGGGTCCCAGGGCTCCAGGTCCTCGGCCTCCGGGTCCCAGGGCCCTGCGGGCTCCCCCGGCCCGTCGGCGAGGGCGTGGTCGAGCCGGGTGCGCGGGGCGGCGGCCTCCAGGTGCCCGCGCAGCAGGTCCGCCAGGACGGCGTCCTGCTCGGCGGCGGTGATCAGGCGCGGAGCGGGCGCGCCCTCGCGGGCGTGCAGCAGCCGCAGCAGGCCGAAGGCGTAGGACTCGGGCGTGCGGGCCGCCGGCTCGCTGCTCGTGCGCAGCAGCCGCAGCGACAGCTCGTCGCGCAGCGCGTCCGCCTGCCGGCGCGAGGGGGCGAGCACCAGCACCCGGTCGGGGGCCGTGCCGTCGCGCTCGACGCGCGCGGCCACCACCTCGCGCAGGGTCGTCGTGCGCCCGCTGCCGGGAGCGCCGAGCACCACCAGCGGGCCGCTGCCGCGCGGCCGCTCCCGCGCGGCGCGCTGCGCCGGGTCCGGCTGCAGGGGCGCGGGCACGTGCGCCGGGGCGCGCAGCAGCCGCGGCACCGGCGGCCGCGGGCGCTCCCCGGGCCCGCCCGCACCGCCCGGGTCGCCGGGGCCGCCCGGGTCGCCGGGGGCGTCCGCGCGGTGGTCGTCGGCGTTCTCCCGGAGCACCACCTCATCGCACCACAGGTGCCCGCCGCCCGCGGCGGGTCACCCCCGCGGGCGGCGGGCGCCGTCCGTCAGCCGGCGGCGGGGCGCTGCGCCGCGGGAGCCGCCAGCCCCAGCTCCTCGACGAGGCGCACGACGTTGGAGGAGGCGTTGAGGGAGTACAGGTGCAGCACCTGCACGCCCTCGGCCAGCAGCCGGCGGCCGTCCTCGGCGGCCAGCCGCACCCCTTCCTCGCGGAAGGCCCCGCGGTCGTCCAGCAGCGGCTGCAGCCGCCGGTTGAGCCAGCTCGGCTCGTGGCCGTGGGTGAGCCGGCGGGTGACCTCCAGCACCTTCGGGCTGGTGACGGGCAGCAGCCCGGGCACCAGCGGCGCCTCGCAGCCGACGGCGGCCAGGCGGTCGCGCAGCCGCAGGAAGTCCTCGACGTCGTAGGTCAGCTGGGCGATGGCGAAGCCGGCGCCCGCGGCCAGCTTGCCCAGCAGGTGGCGCAGGTCGGTGTCGAGGTCCGGCGACTCCGGGTGCCCGAGCGGGAAGGCGGCCACCCCCACCGACTCCGCACCCTCCTCGCGGGCCAGGCGCACCAGCTGGTCGGCGTGCTGCAGGCCCTGCGGGTGCGGCTCCCACGGGGCGTCGGGGTCGCCGTCGGGGTCGCCGCGCAGCGCGAGCACGTCGCGCACCCCGCCCGCGGCCAGCTCGCGCAGCACCCCGCGCAGCTGCTGCGTGCTCTGGCCGACGGCGGTCAGGTGCGCGAGCGGGCGCACGCCGCCCTCGCGGGCGATCCGCGAGGCCAGCTCGACGGTGCCCTCCCGGTCGCCGCCGCCGGCCCCGTAGGTGACGGAGGCGAACAGCGGGCCCAGCTCGCGCAGCCGCTGCACGCTGCGCCACTGCCGGGCGGCGGTCTCCTCGTCGTGGGCCGGGGAGAACTCCACGGAGAAGCGGCGGCGGGCGGTGCGCAGGTCCTCGACGAGGGTGCTCACGAGCGCTCCCGCCCGGGGTGCTCCCGCTCCCAGGGGGCGGACCAGCCGGCGAGGTCCCAGCGGGCGCGGGCCAGGTCGACGCGCACGTCGGCGGGGTCGGCGGCCAGGCGGCGCAGCGCCACGCCCTCCTCGCGCCAGTGCACCAGGGCGCGCTCGGCCAGCGGCTGCGCGGCGCTGCCGTCGGCGCGCAGCACCCGCCACCACGGGGCGTCGGAACCGAAGCGGCGCAGCACGTTCCCCACGAAGCGGGGGCCGCGGTCGCCGACGACCTCACCGACGTCGCCGTAGGTCAGCACCCTCCCGCGGGGGATGGCGTGGACGACCTCCAGGACCTCCTCGGCGCGCGCGGGCAGCTGGAGGGCGGGCACCCGGGCAGCCTGCCAGGTCCTCGCCGGGCGGGCGCGCGGCGGGCGCGCGGCGGGCGGGGCGCTCAGGGGTGGGGCCAGGGGTTCGGCAGGGCGCCGTGCAGGCCCTTGGTCTGCTGGACCATCACCGGCGCGAGGCGGCCGGGACCGGGGTTCGGCTCGTGCCCGTGGCCCAGCAGGTGGCCCACCTCGTGGTTGACGACGTACTGCCGGTAGCCGGTGCGGTCCTCGCCGTAGTCCGCGATCGCCTCCACCCAGCGGTACCAGGTGAGCACGGCGGCGTCGCCGTTGCGGCACGAGAGCGTGCCCATGGTGCGCAGCGGCCGGCACAGCGCCGCCGAGGTGTCGGGGGTGGCCAGCACCAGGCGGAACTCGGCGTCGCCGTCGGTGCGCTCGAAGCTCGTCGACCCGCCGGCTCCCCAGCCGCGCGGGTCGTTGAGCACCGCGAGGGCGAAGCCGGCGAAGGCGGCCGGGTCGAGCAGCCCGGCGTCCACGAGGTCGCGCTCCACCTCCACGCGCAGCGTGCGCACCCGCGCGGAGGCCGGCGCCGGGGCGCCGCCGGGCACGACGAGGAGGTCCCCGCCGCCCGTCTGGGGCACCTCGCGCCGCAGGACGCCCGCCGCCACGTCCGCCGCGGTCAGCCCGGGCGGCAGCGGCGGTGCGCCGGGCGCGGGCGGCGGGGCCGGCGCCGCAGCGGCCGGCGACGCGGACGACGCGGACGACGCGGTGGGCGACGGGCTGGACGCGGTGGGCGACGCGGTGGAGGCCGGGGAGACCCGCTCGCCGGAGCAGGCCGCCAGGCCCGCGGCGGCCAGGGCGCCCAGCAGCACGGCCCGGCGGCCGGTGCCGCGGGAGGAGCTGCGCGGGGTGCTGCGGGGGGTCGCCGGGGACGGCGGCGGGAGCGGAGCGGGCACGCCCCGAGCATGGCAGCAGCGCCCGCGGCGTCCGCTGGCGGCGAACCGGCGGGCCGCCCGCGACCGGCGACGACTAGCGTGGCGGGCAGGCAGGACGAGTCGATGACCCGGGAGGGACTGCGGTGGAGGTTCGGATCGGCGTGCAGAACGTCGCACGCGAGCTGGTGTTCGAGTCGGCCCAGACCAGCGAGGAGATCACCGCGGCGGTCACCGGGGCGCTGTCCAGCGGCTCGGTGCTGCAGCTGAAGGACGAGAAGGGCCGTCTCGTCGTGGTGCCGGCGGCGTCGCTGGGCTACGTCGACATCGGCGCCTCGGAGGTCCGCAAGGTCGGCTTCGGCCTGGGCTGAGCCCGGCGAGAGGGGCCCGGGACGGGGCGCGCACCGCTGCGGCGGTGC
>NZ_JBJLSF010000071.1:0-25843 GCF_050871885.1 Kineococcus aridisoli
CATTAACAACAACCCCCCCACAACGCCAAACTGGTGGGGGGCAACGGGCGCGCCCCCCCCCGGGGGGGGGCGGGGCGCGCACGCCTCCCGCCGCGCCGCCGCCGACGCCGCCGGCGGCGGCCCGCGCGAGCGGGTGCTGGCCGTCTTCGACGCCTACCTCGACCACGCCGACAGCGCGTGGGAGCACGGCTTCCGGGGCTGCGGACAGCTCAACGCGGCCGCCGAGCTGCCCGTCGGCCACCCCGGCCGCAGGGTGGTGCGGCAGCACAAGGAGGACGTCGAGGCCATCGTGCGCAGCGAGCTGGAGCAGCTGACCACGCCGCAGCGGGCCGCCGAGACGGCCGAGCACCTGTCCTTCCTGCTGGAGGGCTCGATGGCCCGCGCGGGGCTGGAGGGCACCCCCGCGCGCATCGAGCGCGCGCGCTCGACGGCCCGGACCGTCCTCGACGGGCTCGGCCGCCCCGACGGTGCGGCGACCAGCCCGGGGACGAGCAGCGCGGGGACGAGCAGCCCGGCGACCGCGGTGGACGGGATCGAGCGCTCGTGATCGCCATCGTCCTCGCGGCGCTGCTGTGGGGCACCACCGGCACCGCGGCCACCCTGCTGCCCGCCACCGTCAGCCCGCTGACCACCGGGGCGGCGACCATGGCCGTCGGCGGGCTGCTCCTCGCCGGCACCGCACCGCGGCAGACGCTCGGCGTGCTGCGCTCGGGACGCCGGGCGCGGGCCGTCCTGGTGCCCGGCGCGCTGTGCGTGGCGCTCTACCCGCTGGCGTTCTACACCTCGATGTCCCTGGCCGGGGTGGCCGTCGGCAACGTGGTCTCCCTGGGCACCGCACCGGTCTTCGCCGCCCTGCTCGAACGCCTCCTGGACCCGGCGCACCGGCGCCGCCGGCTGCAACCGCGCTGGGTCGCCGCAGCCTCCGTCTCCATCGCCGGCGTCGCCGTCCTGGCCCTGTTCGGCCACGGCGCCGGCACCGCGGCGGCGGGCACCGGCGCCGCCGGCCGGGGGGACGGGCACGGGACCGCGCTGGTCGGCATCGCCTGCGGTGTCCTGGCCGGTCTGACCTACGCCGGGTACACCTGCACCGCCGGCCGCCTCATCGGCACCGGCTCCTCCTCGCGGGGGACGATGGCCGCCCAGTTCGGCCTCGGGGCGCTGCTGCTGTGGCCGGTGCTCCTCGCCACCGGAGGTCCCCTGCTGGTCACCGCGGCCGGCCCCGCGACCGGTCCGGACCGGGACACGCTGCTGGCCGCGCTGGTGGGGGCGCCCGCGCCGTGGCAGGTGATCGCCTACCTGGCGCTCGGGCCGATGTTCACGGCGTACCTGCTCTTCGGACGGGGCCTGCGGAGCGTCACCGGCTCGCGCGCGACGACGCTGACGCTGCTGGAGCCGTTCGTGGCCTCGCTGCTGGCGGTGCTGGTGCTGGGCGAGCGCCTGACCCCCCTCGGGTGGGTGGGGCTGGCGATGGTCCTGGCCGGGGTGGTCGCGGTGGCGCTGGAGGCACGCCGGGCCCCGGAGCCGGGAGGTCCCACCGCGCACCCGGGCGCCCCGGCCTCGCAGCCGGCCGGCTCGCGGGCCGGCTGAGGCCCTCGCCCCCGCGCGGGGGTCACGGGCACCACGGACCACCGGTCAGGGCCCCGCCGGTGACGCCGGTGGCAGCGCCGCGGACCGGTCGTCCGGGCGGCACAGCGCCGTGCCGACGGCCGCTGCCGCCAGGCCCAGCAGCAGCACGGGGGGCGGGGGGAACAGCAGCAGCGACACCACCAGCAGGGGCAGCACGACGCAGGCGTCGAGCCACAGCAGCGCGCGCGTGCGGTGCAGCAGGTGCGGGGCGTGGCGCACCACGAGCAGGTTCAGCGCGCCGAAGCCGACGAGCAGCAGCGCCATCGCCAGGCTGAAGCCGTTGAACAGCTGCCAGAAGCTGCGCTCGAGGCCCGCCACGCTCGTCGTCGCCGCCCGCATCGACGCGCGCACGGCGCGCTCACCGGGCGGCGGTTGCGCGATCGCGCCGGCGGCGACCAGGGACGCGTGCAGCGCGCCGGTGGCGACGAGCGACCACCCCGCGACGGTGGTGGCGCGCGAGCGCGAGGTCGCCGGACGGGGGCGGGGACGTGTCACCGGGGCTCCTGGGGGGTGCGGGCGGGCGGGGAGGTGGGCGGGGAGGTGGGTGGGCGCCAGCCGGCGACCCGGCCGGCGGCGCGCAGGCCCAGGCGCGCCGGCGTGGCGGACACCGCCGCGTCGCGGGCGAGGACGAGCAGCGGGTGGGCGCTCTGCGCGAGGTGACCGAGGTGGCGCGAGCGCCGGGCCAGGGCCGTCACGCGCGGGAGGCGCTCCCGCTCGTAGCGGAGCAGGGCGGACGGCACCGACCCCTCGGCGTCGAGGGCGTGGGCGAGGACCACGGCGTCCTCCAGCGCCAGGCAGGCACCCTGGCCCAGGTTCGGCTCCAGGGCGTGGGCCGCGTCACCGACGAGCGCGGTGCGGCCGCGCTGCAGAGCGGTGGCGCCCACCGGCAGGTCGTGCACGTCGTGGCGCAGGACGGTCCCCGGCTCGATCGCCGCCAGCAGCGCCGGGACAGGTGCGTGCCAGCGGCCGAAGCGCTCCCGCAGCTCCCCCAGCTCGTCGCCGGCCCGGGCGCCCCGCGGCGCGTCGGCGGTCGCGTAGACGTAGGTGCCCGCAGCGCCGACGGGCACGACGCCGAACCGCTCGCCCCTGCCCCAGGTCTCGCCGGCGCCCTCGGCCGCGCCGGTCCCCCGGAGCAGGTCGGCGCCCGGGACCAGCGCGCGCCAGGCGGTGTAGCCGCGGTGGTCCGGCCGGGGCCCGTCGGGCCACAGCGAGCGGCGCACGAGCGAGGAGATCCCGTCGGCACCGACCACCAGGTCCGCCTCCTCGCCCGCGGGGTCGGTGACCTCGCACCCGAGGTGGAGCGCGTCGCGGCCGAGCGCACGGGTCAGCACCTCGCCGAGGTCCGCGCGGGCGATCCCGAGCAGCGGCTGCCCGCAGCGGCGCGCCAGTTCGCGCGCGTCCACGCTCGAGAGCAGCCGCCCCGACGGCCGCCGCAGGGTCGAGCGGTGCAGGACGCTCGCGCGTTCGCGCACCGCCCCGGCGACGCCCAGCACCTGCAGGCAGTGCACGGCGTTGGGCCACAGCACCAGGCCCGCGCCCGCGGCGGCGCCGTCGGCGGTCCTCTCGCGGACGCGCACGTCCCAGCCGGCGCGTCGCAGCGCCAGTCCCGTCGCCAGGCCCGCGATCCCGCCGCCGACCACGACCGCGGACCTCCCGCTCCTCGTCTCCACACGCCGACTCTACAGCTGTAGAGGATGAGTGCGACCACCCGCTTGTACAGTGCCCGCGTGGAGCAGGACCGCAGGCAGCTCATCGCTCGCACCGCGCTGCAGGTCCTGGCGGGCGGAGGCGCCCGCGCCCTGACCCACCGGGCGGTCGACACCAGGGCGGCGCTGCCCGCCGGCTCCACCTCCTACTACTTCCGCAGCCGCACCGCGCTGCTGCGCGCGTGCGTCGAGGACCTCGCGGCGCAGGACCACGGCGAGCTGGACCTGCTGGCACCGCTGCCGGCCGCCACGGACGCCGCAGCCCTCGGGGAGGTGCTCGCGGACGTGCTGGTCCGCTGGCTCAGCACCGACCGCGAGCGCCACATCGCGCGGTACGAGCTGTCGCTGGAGGCGCTGCGCCGGCCGGAGCTGGCGGAGACCCTGCACCGCAGCGGGACCGCCATCAGGGACCGGGTGGCCGGCGTGCTGGCCGACCTGGGCGCCGGCGATCCGGCCGGACGGGCGCAGTGGCTGGTCGCCTGCCTCGACGGCGTCCTGTTCGACCGCCTCGTCGGCGCCAACGCGGGGGCCGCCGTCGACCGCGAGGTCATCGCCGCCACGACGCGCCGCCTCACGGCCCTGGTGCTCGAACCCGCCTGAGCGCCGACCCGCGACGCCCGGGGCCTCGCACCGTCGCCGTCGCCGCTCAACCCACGATGGTGCGCTCCTCGGGCAGCTGGTAGAGCCGGGGCCTGCTGCGCAGCGCCAGCGCCGCCGCCAGGGTGATGGTGCCGGTGCGCCCGATGAACATCAGCGCGACCAGCACCAGCTGGTGCGGCACGGGCAGTTGCGCGGTGATCCCGGTCGACAGCCCCACCGTGGCGAAGGCGGAGGTGACCTCGTAGAGGATCTGGTCCAGGGTGAAGGGGGTGGTCAGCGCGAACACCACCGAGGGGATCACCACGGCGGCCACCCCCAGCAGCGCCACGCTCAGCGCCTGCCGCTGCAGGGCGCGCGGCAACGTGCGCCCGAAGGCGGTGGCGGCGTCGTCGCCGCGCGCCTCGGAGGCGATGACGAACAGCAGCACCAGGAAGGTGGTGATCTTGATCCCGCCGGCGGTGCCGGCGCTGCCGCCGCCGATGAACATGAGGATGTCGCTGCCCAGCCAGGTGCCGGTGTTCATCGCGGCGATGTCCACGCTGTTGAAACCGGCGGTGCGGGGCATGACGCCCTGGAAGAAACCCACCAGCAGCTTGTCGGGTGTGCTCAACGGGCCCAGCGTGGCGGGACTGCGCCACTCGGTGACCAGCATGAAGGCCGTGCCGGCCGCCAGGAGGACCGCGGTGCCCAGGACGGTGATCTTCGTGTGCAGGCTCCAGCGCGCCGGGTGGCGGTGGTGCCGCCGCAGCTCGAAGAGCACGGGGAACCCCAGCCCGCCGATGACGACCGCCGCGGCGATCGGCAGGCAGATCCACGCATCGGTGGCGAAACCGACGAGGTTGTCGCTGAAGAGGGCGAAACCGGCGTTGTTGAACGCCGAGACGGAGTGGAAGAGCCCCAGCCACAGCGCCCGCGGGACCGGCTCGCCGTAGCCGAGGGCGAAGCGGGCCGCCAGCACCAGCG
Source organism: Kineococcus aridisoli (assembly GCF_050871885.1). NCBI lineage: Bacteria > Bacillati > Actinomycetota > Actinomycetes > Kineosporiales > Kineosporiaceae > Kineococcus > Kineococcus aridisoli. The sequence goes on from NZ_JBJLSF010000071.1 coordinate 4,896, forward strand.
CGGTCACCCCCTCGACGACCAGGCTGGTCCTGACCACCCCCAGCAGGATGGTGCGCACGTCCCCCAGGCGCAGCGTCTTGGTCTCCGCGGCCGCGGTCAGCTGCTGGCGCAGGCCCAGGCGGCGGGTCACCAGGACCCCCAGCAGCGAGGCCAGCGCCATGATGCCGAAACCACCGACCTGGATCAGGACGAGGATGACCACCTGGCCGAGACCGGACCAGTACACCGGGGTGTCCACGACGATCAGACCGGTCACGCACAGCGCGGAGGTGGCGGTGAACAGCGCCTCCAGCACCGTGGCCGAACCCGCACCGCGGTGCGCCGACGGCAGCATCAGCAGCCCCGTGCCGATGAGGACCCCGGCGGCGAAGCCGACGATCGTCAGCTGGGCCGGGTGCGGACCACCCCGGCCGCGCCGGGGCACCGGCGACCTGCGGGACGACGGCGACCTGCGGGGCCACGGCCACCGGCGAGGTCCCGGCGGGCTCGGGGGCCCGGACGGCCGGACGGGACGCCACCGGGAACGGGGCCGAGGTCGTGCGCTGCTCATCGTGCGCCATCCTGCCCACCGCCCGGGCGGTGCAGGTGCCCGCGAGCGGTGCCCGGCACCGATCTTGACGCATCCTTGACGCCTGCGGGCCCGGGCACCCGCACGCGCCGGCGGGACGCGGGGCGCCGAGCGCGGTGGTCGCTAGCATCGGGCGGCTGCAGCGGGAGGAGGGGGCGTGCCGGAGCCGTTGCTCGAGACGAAGTTCCACGCCCCGCGGCGACGGCGCGGAGCGGTGCCGCGCCCCCGGCTGGCGCAGCGCCTGGACCGCGGCCGCGAGGGCCGGCTCACCCTGGTCTGCGCGCCGGCGGGCTTCGGCAAGACGACCCTGCTCGCCGAGCGGGCGGCGGCGTGGGCGGCCGACGGCGCCCGGGTCGCCTGGCTCTCGCTGGACCGGCAGGACGCCGACCCGGGCGTCCTGTGGCCGTACGTGGTCGCCGCGCTGCGGACGGCGGTCCCCGGGACCGGCACCCACGCGCAGGCGCTGCTCGCGGCGGGCGCGCCCACCGGCTCGGTGCTCACCTCCCTCCTCAACGACCTGCACGCCTCCCCCGGCGACGTCGTGCTGGCGCTCGACGACGTGCACCACCTGGAGTCGCGGGAGGTGCACGACGGGCTGGCGTTCCTCCTCGAGCACCTGCCCGCGAACGCGCACCTCGTGCTGGCCGGTCGCGTCGACCCCCCGCTGCCCCTGGCCCGGTGGCGCGCCCGCGGCGACCTCGTCGAGGTCCGTGCCGCCGACCTGCGCTTCACCCCCGACGAGGCCGCCTCCTACCTCGGCGGGACGGCGGGCCTCGCGCTCGCACCCCGTGACGTCACGACCCTCGCCGCGCGCACCGAGGGCTGGATCGCGGGTCTGCAGCTCGCGGCGCTGTCGCTGCGGGGCCGCGACGACGTCGCCGGTCTCGTCGCCGACTTCGCCGGGGACGACCGCTTCGTCGTCGACTACCTGCTCGAGGAGGTGCTGCAGCGCCAGCCCTCGCACGTGCGCGCCTTCCTGCTGCGCACCTCGGTGCTCGGCAGGCTGACCGGCCCGCTGTGCGACGCGGTGACCGGCGGGCCGGGCGGCGCCGCGCTGCTCGAGGACCTCGAGCGGCAGAACCTCTTCCTCGCCGCGCTCGACGGCCGGCGGCGCTGGTACCGCTACCACCAGCTGTTCGCGGACGTGCTGCGGGCGCGGCTGCTCGAGGAGCGCCCCGGCGAGGTCGCCGCGCTGCACGCGCGCGCGAGCGAGTGGTTCGAGCGCCACGGCGAGCGGCCCGAGGCGATCGAGCACGCCTTCGCCGGCGGCGACCTCGAACGAGCGGCGCACCTGGTCGAGCTCGCCCTGCCCGCGCTGCGCCGGGACCGGCAGGAGACGACGATGCGCCGCTGGCTGGCGGCGCTGCCCGACGACGTCGTCCGCGCCCGGCCGGTGCTCAGCGTCGGGTGGGCCGCGGCGCTCATGGCCCTCGGGGACCTGGCGGGCGTCGAGGAACGCCTGCGCGACGCCGAGCGGTGGCTCGCGGCCGCGGGGTCCGACGCGGGCGCGGTCGTCGCCGACGAGGCGGCGTTCCGCGGCCTGGCGGCGGGCATCGCCGTCTACCGGGCGGCGCTCGCCCGGGCGCGCGGGGACGGCGCGCAGGTGCAGGTGCAGGCGCGCCGCGCGCTCGAGCTGGGGGACCCCGGCGCCCACCTGGAGCGGGGGGCCGCCGCGGGCCTGCTCGCGCTGGCGCAGTGGTCGGCCGGGGACCTCGCGTCCGCGCACGCCTCGTGGAGCGAGGCCGTCGCCGGCCTCGAACGCGCCGGGCACCTCGCCGACGCGTTCGGCGGGCGCATCGCGCTGGGCGACATCCTCGTCGCCCAGGGCCGGCTCGAGGACGCGCGGCGCACCTTCGAGCAGGGCCTGCGGCTGGCCGCGCGGGACGGGTCCCCCGGCGGGCCCGTCCCGCGCGGCACGGCCGACCTGCACGTCGGCCTGGCCGACGTGCTGCGCGAGCGCGGCGACCTGGCGGGGGCCGCGCACCACCTGGACGCCGGCCGGACCCTCGGCGCCGGTGCGGGCCTGCCGCAGCACCCGCACCGGTACCGGGTCGCGCTGGCCCGCCTCCGGGTCGCCGAGGGCGACCTGGAGGCGGCGGTCGCGCTGCTGGAGGAGGCCGAGCACGTCTACGACGCCGACTTCTTCCCCGCGCCGCGGCCGGTGGCCGCCGAGCGCGCACGGGTGCGGATCGCGCAGGGCCGCTGGGCCGAGGTGCTCGGCTGGGCGGACGCGCGCGGCACCACCGCCGACGGCGAGGTGGCGTACCTGCGCGAGTACGAGCACCTCGTGCTGGCCCGGGCGCTGCTGGCCCGCGGCGCCGCCGAGCAGGACCCGCACGCGCTCGCCGGTGCCACCCGGCTGCTGGAGCGGATCTCGGCGGCCGCGGAGGCCGGCGGGCGCGGCGGCGACCTCGTCGAGGCCCTCGTCGTGCGCGCCCTGGCCGCGGCCGCGTCCGGCGACGAGCCGGCCGCCCTCGCCCACCTCGGCCGCGCGGTGGCGCTCGGCGGGCCCGAGGGGTACGTGCGGGTCTTCGCCGACGAGGGGGACGCCCTGCTGCGACCGCTGCGGACGCTCGCCTCCCGCTCGCCCCGCGCCCGCCGGCTGCTCGCCGCGCTCAGGGCGGCGCACCCGAGCACCGGCGCCGCACCGCGCACCGGGCAGGGCCTCGTCGACCCGCTGAGCACCCGCGAGCTCGACGTGCTGCGGCTGCTGGCCTCCGACCTCGACGGGCCGGGCATCGCCCGCGAGCTCGTGGTGTCCCTCAACACCGTCCGCACCCACACCAGGAACGTCTACGCCAAGCTCGCCGTGCGCAACCGGCGGGCGGCCGTCCGCCGTGCGACCGAGCTCGGCCTGCTCGGCGGGCACCGCCCGGGTCCCGGCTGACGGCCCGCGACCACCGCGCGGACCACCACGAGGATCACCAGACGTGGTGATCCCCGCTCACCACCGGCGTCCCTAGCGTGCGCACCGACCGACGAGCCCCGGGCCCCGCCCGGCCGAGCACACCAGGGACCGCCATGAGCACGAGCACCGCCCCCCTCCCCGCACCCGCCCGGTCCGGGCCCGCACCCGCGCCACGACGGACCGCCGCGCTGGCCGGCGCCCTCTACCTGCTGACCTTCGCCGCCTCGATCCCCGCGCTCGTCGTGCTCGACCCGGTCCTGTCCGACCCGCGGTACGTGCTCGGGGCGGGTGCCGACGCGCGCGTCGCGCTGGGTTGCCTGCTCCTCGTCGTCAACGCCTTCGCGTGCGCGGGGACCGCGGTGGTCCTGCACCCGGTGCTGGAGGCTCGGGGCAGCACGCTCGCGCTCGGCTTCGTGGCCTCCCGCCTCCTCGAGGCGGCGATCGTCGTCGCCGGTGCCCTCTGCCTGCTGGCCGTCGTCCAGCTGCGCCGGGAGGTCGGCGGCGCCGGGGCCGCGGACCCGGAGGGGCTCGCGACCGCGGCCGCCGCGCTCGTCGCGGGCTACGACGTGTCGTTCCAGCTCGTGCCCGTCATGGCCGTCGCGAACGCGCTGCTGCTCGGCACCCTGGTGCACCGGTCCCAGCTCGTGCCGCGGGCGATCCCGCTGCTGGGCCTGGTCGGCGCCGCCCCGCTGCTCGCCGCGAGCACCGCGACGGTGCTCGGCGTCAACGACCAGTTCTCCCCGCTGTCGCTGGTCGCGCTGCCCGGCATCTTCCTCTGGGAGCTCTCGCTGGGCCTCCACCTCCTCGTCAGGGGTTTCCGGCTCTCACCGGCCACGGCGGCGGACCCGGCCTGATCGACGCGGACCGCAGCGGTGCGTGCGGCGGGGCGGCGGGTGGGCACGCCCTCCGCCCAGTCCTCCAGGAAGGCGAGGAGGGCGGCGTCCACCTCGGCGGCGTGGGTGAGCAGCAGGCCGTCCCGTCAGCCACGCCGGGACGCACGCGTACGCCGCCACGGGCGCCGAGGCGATTCGTCGGTGTTGGAGGAGTCGACGAAGAACTTCTCGGACCGACCAGCATCGACAGGTCGCCCTGCGCCCGCAAGACGTCCAGCGACCTCGACGGCGAGGGGCTGGGATCGCGGTTGGCCGCCTTCACGCTGGAGGACGCCGCCCGGGCCGGGGTGACCGTCGTGGCGCTGTGCCCGTCCATCAGCGCCCACGTGCAGCGGCACCCCGAGCACCGTCCCACCACCACGGCGGTGCGGCCCGAGCACCTGGCGACCCTGCCCCACCGCCGGCCGTCCTGACGCCGTCGACCCCCTTGAGCACAGCGGTGCGGACCCGGCGGACCCGGCGGACCCGGCGGACCCGGCGGACCCGGCAGCGGCCGGCGGTGCCGGTGGACCGGCGACGGCGGCGGGACCGGCCCTACCCTGCAGGCAGTGGCATCCACCGAACGGGTCGAGAAGGTCCAGCAGGCGCCGGCACCTGGCGAAGGAGTGGGGGTGAGCACGTCGTCCAACCTGCGGCAGGCCGTCGCCGACCCGGCCCGGCTGGCGGCGCTGGCCAGCTACCGGCTGTCCGGGCACGCCGGCGAGGAGGACCTCGACGAGGTGGTGCGGCAGCTGGCGCAGCTGCTGCGCGCCCCGATCGCGGTCGTCGACCTCGTCAGCCCCGGCCGGCAGTGCTACGCCGCCGAGCGCGGCGTGGGTGCACCGGGCACCGACGTCCCCGACGAGCTGTCCTTCTGCGCCCACGTCGTCGCCGCGCGCGAGCCGCTGAACGTCGTCGACGCCGCCGCCCACCCGGTCTTCGCCCGCAACCCCCACGTGCGCTCCGGAGCGGTCCGCTCCTACCTGGGCGTGCCGCTGGTGGACGCCGACGGCTTCGTGCTGGGCGCGGTCGGCGTCTTCGACTCCCGCCCGCGCCGCTTCAGCGCCGACGAGCAGGCGGTGCTGCAGACCCACGCGCGCCTGGTGCGGGCGCTGCTGACCGCGCGCCGGCACGCGGCCGGCCACCAGCGCCACAGCAGGCTGCTGCAGGCCCAGCGCGACGTGCTGGAGGCCATCGCCTCCAGCCGCCCGCTGCCCCGGGTGCTCGAGCAGCTGGCCCTGCACGTGGAGGAGCTGCTGGACGAGCGCGTGCTGTGCTCGCTGCTGCTGCTGGAGGAGGACGGCACGACGCTGCGCGACGGCGCGGGGCCCAGCCTGCCCGCCGCCTACCGGGAGGCCATCGACGGCCTGCGCGCCGGCCCGGGCGTCGGCTCGTGCGGCACCGCGGTGCACCGGCGCGAGGTGGTCGTCGTCGACGACATCGCCACCGACGAGCTGTGGCGCGACTTCCGCGACCTGGCCGCCGAGCACGGCCTGGCGGCGTGCACCTCGCTGCCGGTGCTGGGCGAGGACGACACCGTGCTGGGCACCTTCGCCCTCTACCGCCGCCAGGCCGGTCCCTTCGACCTGGCCGACGGCGCCGCGGTCGCCTCCTTCAGCGACCTGGCCCGGGTGGCGATCGAGCGCGAGCGCTCGCGCCGGCGGCTGACCGAGCTGGCCACCCTCGACGGCGTCACCGGCCTGCTCAACCGCTCCGCCTTCCTCGGCGCCGCGGGCCGGGTCCTCAGCCGGCCCCCGGCACCCGGTGCCGTGCACGCGGTGCTGTTCTGCGACGTCGACCGCTTCAAGCTGGTCAACGACTCGCTGGGCCACGCCGCCGGCGACGCCTACCTGCGCGCGGTGGCCGAGGCCCTGCGGGGCGCGCTGCGCGCCGAGGACGTCGTCAGCCGCTTCGCCGGGGACGCCTTCACCGTCCTCGTGCCGGACACCACCCCCGAGGCGGCGCAGGCGCTGGCCGAGACGATCGGCGACTGCTTCCGGCTGCCCGTGCGCGTGCCCGGCCACGTGGTCACCCTGGCGGCCAGCGTGGGGCTGACCAGCACGGCGCTGAGCGCCACCGGCGACCTGGACGTGCTGCTGCGCGACGCCGACATGGCCATGCACGCCGCCAAGCAGGCCGGCCGGGCGCGGGTGCGGGTCTACGACGCGGCGATGCAGGCGCGCTCGGCGGCGTCCTCGGAGCTGGTGCTGGCCCTGGGCGAGGCCCTGGGCGGCGCGGGGGCCGGCTGCGGGCCGTTCCACCTGCACTACCAGCCCGAGGTCGACACGCGCAGCGGACGGCTGGTCGCCCTGGAGGCCCTGCTGCGCTGGACGCGGCCCGGCATCGGCCCGGTGTCCCCCGCCGACTTCATCCCCGCGGCCGAGGCCGGCGGGTTCATCGTCGAGCTCGGGCGGCGGGTGCTCGACGAAGCCTGCCGGCAGCTGGCCGCCTGGCGCGCGCGGCACCCGGCCGCGCGGGAGCTGACCGTGTGGGTCAACGTCTCCGCCCACCAGCTGGGCGACGGGGCGTTCGTGCGCACCGTGACCGACGCGCTGGCGCACCACGGCCTGCCCGGCACCGCGCTGGGCCTGGAGATCACGGAGTCCGCCGTCATGGCCGACGCCGACGCGGCGCGCGCCATCCTGGCCGCGCTGCGCGGCGCGGGCGTGCGCACCGCCGTCGACGACTTCGGCACCGGCTACTCCAGCCTGTCGACGCTGCGCACCCTCCCGGTGGACGTCGTCAAGGTCGACCGCTCCTTCACCAGCCGCCTGGGCTGCTCCCCCAGCGACCAGCGCATCGTCGACGCGATCATCTCCATGGCCCACGCCCTGGACCTCACCGTCGTCGCCGAGGGGGTGGAGGAGCCGCAGCAGCACCGCACGCTGCGCGCCCTGGGCTGCGACCTCGTGCAGGGCTACCTGCTGGGACGCCCGGTGGAGCCGGCGCGCGTGGAGGACCTGCTCACCGAGCTCGACGGCACCGGGCGCTGACCCTCCAGCGCCGGTCGACGCCGCCGACCGCGATCACCCGCCGGGCAGCGCCCGGGTCCACCTGCTGCGAGGATGACTCCGCGACCGCCCGGAGGGGCGGCGAGGAGGAGGTGCCGTGAGCGCGGCGGACCACGGTCAGGTCATCCGGACGCTGGTCACCCTGGCGGACAGCCTGGTCGCCGACTACGAGCCCTACGAGCTGCTGCAGCGGCTGGTGGACGAGTGCACCCGGCTGCTGGACGTCGACGCCGCCGGGCTGCTGCTGGCCCGTGGTGACGGCGGGCTGCGGGTGGCCGCCGCCTCCAGCGAGCGGGTGCTGGAGCTGCTGCAGGTGCGCGGCGACGAGGGCCCGTGCCTGGAGGCGTACTCCCGGGGGGAGCGCGTCGTGGCCGGTGAGCCCGCCGAGCTGGAGGTGCGGTGGGTCGGCTTCGCCGCCGACATGAGCGCGGCGGGCCTGCGCAGCGCGGCCGCGGTCCCCCTGCGGCTGCGCGAGCACAGGCTCGGCGCCCTCGGCCTCTTCAGCGAGCGCGAGCACCTGCCCACCGCGGAGGACGTCGACATCGCGCAGGCCTTCGCCGACATCGCCACCATCGCCGTCCTGCAGCAGCGGGCCGTGCACGACTCGCGCACCGTCAGCGCGCAGCTGCAGCAGGCCCTGGACTCGCGCGTCGTCATCGAGCAGGCCAAGGGCGTCGTCGCGGCCCAGCTCGACCTGGACATGGCGCAGGCCTTCACCCTCCTGCGCGACCACGCCCGCACCCGGCAGCTGAGCCTGCGGCACGTGGCCGCCGCCGTCACCACCGGCGACCTGAGCGCTCAGGACCTGCGTCCCCGCGGCGCACCGGCGGCCTCCCGGCAGCGGCGCTGAAGCCGGGGCCGGGTTGGAGCCGGGCGGGCGCTCGACGCGGCGGCTGCCACCACGAGCCGGTGGACACCCCGGTAGGCGCAGCGCGCCGACGGCCTCCGGCGAGCAGCTGCGCGTCGAGCTCGCCGCGGCGCCCCCGGCGGTGTGACGCAACAGTCACCGGATCGTGCGGCGGATCCGGTGCCCGCGGTTGCAGCCCGGTCCTCGAAGTGTTCTCCTGGTTGAGCATTCGATGTGTCGCCCTGGACCCGGTGACGCGTTGCCTTCGACGCGAACCGGACGGGAACGACCATGACCATCAGCCATTCCGTGGAGACCAGCGGCGCTGTGCCGCCGCGACCGGCGGAGCCCTCCGCCGGTGCTGCGCGCGCCGCGCGTCCCGCTCAGCGCTCCATCAGCTCCTACACGGCACTGGCCCAGCGCGTGCGCGAGGCGGGGCTGCTGCGCCGTCGCCGCGGGTACTACTGGCGCCGCATCGGCGCCGTCGTCCTCGCCCTGGCCGCCCTGGCCACCTCCGTGCAGGTGATCGGCGACTCCTGGTGGGTGCTGCTGCTCGCACCGCTCGTGGCGATGACGCTGAGCCAGGTGGCCTTCCTCGGCCACGACGCCGCCCACCAGCAGGTGTTCAGCTCACCGCGCTGGAACGCGATCGCCTCCCGCTGCCTGGCCAGCCTGATCGCCGGCCTGAGCCACGGCTGGTGGCTGGGCAAGCACAACGTCCACCACGCCGCCCCCAACCAGGTGGGCCGCGACACCGACATCGACTCCAAGGTCCTCGCCTTCCACCCCGAGGCGCTGGAGGGCAAGGGGCGCCTGCACCGCTGGTTCCTCACCCACCAGGGCTTCTGGCTCTTCCCGCTGCTGCTGCTGGAGGGCTTCAACCTCCACGTCGACAGCGCGAGCGCCGTCCTGCGCCCGGGGAAGGTGAAGCGGCGCCACGTGGACGTCCTCATGCTCGCCGCCCGCTGGGCGGTCTACGCGGGTGTGCTGCTGCTGGCGATGTCCCCCGCCAAGGCAGCGGTGTTCGTCGTCGCCGAACTCGCCTGCTTCGGGGTGCTGCTGGGCGGCGCGTTCGTGCCCAACCACACGGGCATGCCGATCCTGGCGCGCGGCAAGAAGATGGACTTCCTGCACCGCCAGGTCCTCTCCTCCCGCAACGTCGGCGGGAACCTGCTGGTGGACTTCTTCATGGGCGGGCTCAACCGCCAGGTCGAGCACCACCTCTTCCCCAGCATGCCGCGCCCGAACCTCAAGCTCGTGCAGCCGATGGTGCGCCGGCACTGCGCGGAGATGGGCGTGCCCTACACGGAGGCCACCTTCCCCGGTGCCTACGCCGCCGTGGTCACCTACCTCAACACGGTCGGCCTGGCCGGGCGGCGGAACAACTCCTGCCCCCTCGCCGCTCAGCTGCGCTCGTGAGGGCCGCCGACGGCACGGTCGTCGGCACGTCGCACCGGGCGCCCTCGCGGGGGCCCGCATGATGCTCCCGGAGCTCCCCGCGCGGATCGTCCCGGCCCCACCGGATCCCGGCGCCCTGCCGCTCTTCGTGCAAGCCTGCGCCGGCGCGCTGCCGGTCAGCGGGGTCGGGTTGTCGCTCACCTCGGCGGCCGGTGACCTGGACGCCCTGGTCGCCGCCAGCGACGGCACGGCGCTCGCGCTCGAGGACCTGCAGTTCGACCTCGGCGAGGGTCCGGGCCTGGACGCCTCCCGGTCCCGGCACCCGGTGCTGGTGCCCGACCTCGCCCGCGTCACCCCCGACCGGTGGCCGGTCTTCACCGGCGAGGCCCTCCTGAGCGGGGTCGCCGCGGTCTTCGCCTTCCCCCTGCAGGTGGGTGCGCTGCGGCTGGGCGTGCTGGACCTCCACAGCGACCGGGCCGGTGAGCTGGAGGAGGCGGTGCACGCCGAGGCGCTGCACCACGCCGCCGCCGCCGTCGCCCTCCTGCTGCAGCTGCAGTCCCGGCTGCCGGTGACCACCACGGCCACCGCTCCGCCGGTCGCCGCGGGGATCGTGCTGGCCGACGACCGGGCCGTGGTCCACCAGGCCACCGGCGTGGTGTCCGTCAGCGCCGGCGTCGACACCGGTGCGGCGCTGCTGCTGCTGCGCGCACGGGCCTACGCCGAGGGTCGCGACGTGCGGGCCCTGGCCGAGGACGTCGTCGCCCGCCGGACGCGGCTGGTGGATCCCGGCCGCTGAGCCGCGGCCCTCCTCCACCGGACCCGCCACCGGACCCGCCACCGGATCCGCCACCGGACAGGGTGGCCGTCCCACGGCCTGGTCGCCTCCTTCCCGCGATCGGCACGCTGTTCGCGGGTCGCCGCTCAGCACCTGGGAGCAGGCGCCCGTGACCTGACCAGTGACGGGGAGTGGAGGAGAAGACCATGGGCAAGCTCGACGGCAAGGTCGCGATCATCACCGGCGCCGCACGCGGGATGGGCGCGCAGCACGCACGGCGCTTCGTCGCCGAAGGCGCGGAGGTCGTCATGGCCGACGTCCTCGACGACCAGGGCGAGATCGTCGCCGAGGAGCTCGGCGACCAGGCGCGCTACGTGCACCTGGACGTGCGCGACCGCGCGCAGTGGGACGTCGTGGTCACCACCGCGCTGGAGGCGTTCGGGCGGGTGGACGTGCTGGTCAACAACGCCGGCATCTTCCGCCGCGAGCCGATCGAGACCCACTCGCACGAGATGTGGGACGAGGTCATCGGCGTCAACCTGACCGGCATCTGGAACGGCACCAAGGCCGTCATCGCGCCCATGCGCGAAGCCGGTGGCGGCTCGATCATCAACGTCTCCTCCACCGCCGGCATGACCGGCTACGCCTACCTGCCCGCGTACACGGCCTCCAAGTGGGGCATCCGCGGCCTGACCAAGACCACCGCCCTGGACCTGGGCGTCTACGGCATCCGCGCCAACTCGGTGCACCCGGGTTTCGTGCGCACCCCCATGACCGAGGAACTGGGCGACAACACCGCCAACGTCGCGCTGCACCGCACCGCCGCCGACGACGAGCTGTCCTCCCTGGTGGTCTTCCTCGCCGGCGACGAGTCCGCGTTCAGCACCGGTGGTGAGTTCATCGCCGACGGCGGTGAGTCCGCCGGCATCCCCGCCCGCTGACGCGGCCGGCAGCACCGCCACGTCCTCACGAGACGGAGGTTCCCACCATGAGCGAGACCTGGCCCGCGAGCGTCGTCCTCACCGGGGCCACCAGCGGCATCGGGCTGGCCGCGGCCCGGTTGCTGGCCGCACGCGTGCAGACCCTGGTCCTGCACGGGCCCGAACCGGCCGAGCAGGTGCACGAGCAGGTGCAGCGCCTGCGGCAGGGCGCGAGAGCGCAGGTGCACTACGTGCAGGCCGACTTCACCTCCCTCCGCCAGGTGACGGCTGCCGCGCACCGCATCGCAGACCTCGTCGGCGGCCCCGACGGGGGCCTGGATGCTCTGGTCAACAACGCCGGCGTCCCCGGGGCACGCACCCGGCAGCTGACCGCGGACGGCTTCGAGCGCACCTGGCAGGTCAACCACCTCTCCCCCACCCTGCTGACCCGACTGCTGCTGCCCGTCATGGGACGAGGTTCCCGCATCGTCAACGTGGGTTCCACGACGCACCGGATGGCAACGCTGTCCCTGGACGACCCGGACCTGGAGCACGGCTACGACCCCGTGCGCGCCTACGCCCGCTCCAAGCTGGCGATCGTGGCCGGTTCGGCCGAGCTGGCCCGGCGCCTGGAGGAACGCGGCATCGACGTCGTGAGCATCAGCCCCGGCGTCATCAGCACCTCGCTGCTGCACGCCATGTTCGACACCGGTGGCGCCGACGTCGAGCACGGCGCCCGCAGGCTCGTCGAGGCGCTCGTGCGGCCGGTGCGCTCGGGCTCGTACGTCGACGACGGGCGGGTCGTGCAGGCCAGCGCCGAAGCGCGCGACCCGGCCGTCCAGGAGCGCCTGGCCCGGCTGACCGAGCGGCAGCTGGAGCGGGTCACGCGCACCACCCCGGCCGGGGCTCCCGCCTGAGCACCCCCGTCCACGGCAGGTCACGGCGGCCGGCGCGGACCGCTGCGTCGACGAACTCCGGCAGGAGCCGGACGCGGACGCCCTGCTCGTGGAGGTCGACCGCGGCGCGGCAGACCTCCAGCACCTCGGCGCGCCGCCCCTGGGTGCTGCGCAGGAGCGCAGTCGCGTGCTCCAGGACGTTCAGGTGCCCGCCCTCGCGCCGCGGTGGTCGCCCCGGCCACGACACCCGCGGCAGGTCCCGCCTCCACCGCACCGCGGTGGAGGCGGATCGTGACCGGCTCACAGGCACGTGAGGAACCGCCGCCCCTCGGCGTCCGGTTCCTCCTGCACCCCGAACCGGCTGAGGTCGCGCACGAAGCGCTCGCGGTCGACCGCCTCGGCGCCGTACTCGACGAGGTAGGCGGAGTAGACGTCCCGGGTCGGCAGGGGCCGGCTCCAGTCTTGTTCGGTCATCCACACCCGCACCGAATCGGCAGGGGGTCCCGTGCCGGTCCGCTGCCCGGTCGTTCCCGTCACCACGGTTCCGCACGTCGGGCAGGTGGTCTGGTCCGGTGGGTTCGCATCACGCATGCGCCGAGGGTAGGAGGCCGGCGGTGCCGACGGCGTCGGTTCCCGGGCGGATCGCCGGCTCATCCCGCGGGTGGAGCCGCGCCGCCGCACGAACCCTCAGCCGATGAACTCCACGTCCTCGACCACGGCGGCACCGTCGTAGACGCCGATGCCCAGGTGCACGTCCACCCCGTGCGGCGCCGCCGCACCGGAGTCCTGCGGGACGTGGTAGACGCACTCGATGCCGGCGCTGGTGGCGGTGATCGCCGGCGTCGGGCGCGAGCAGCCGTCGAAGGTCGTCGGCGCGTAGGGGGTGGCCAGCAGTTCACCGGCGACGGCGTCGACGGCGTAGGTGGACACCACCTCGGCGCTGCGCTGCTCCCAGCCGCGCACCAGGCAGCCGGCCGCCTGCTCGGGGGTGGCGGCGTTGAAGGGCGCCGGGCAGCCGGCGACGTCGGAGTCGCCCATGACGGTGACCCCCCGCGCCGGGCTCCACTGCATCGAACCGCCCTGGAAGTCGGTGCGCTTGCCGCCGGGGATGTCGTACTCGCCGCTGACGGGGAAGCCGAAGGTGCCGGCCTCCCAGCCGTAGGCGCCCCAGGTCGCGCGGATGGCGCCGTGCACCTCGTGGGCGCCGGTGCTCGGCGACCAGTACACCGAGCCGCCCTGGAAGTGGTTGTAGGCGCCCGCCCGGTTCGGGGTCGGGGTCTCGTCGGTCAGCGGAAACCCCAGCAGCCCGGCCTCCCAGCCGTGCGCGGCCCACTCCTCGCGGATCAGGCCGTGCACCTCGTGCGCGCCGGTGGCCGGGGAGGAGTAGATGGAACCGCCGCGGAAGTGCACGTACGAGCCGCGGCCGTCGGGGGTCCTGCTCTCGCCCGTGACCGGGTCGCCCAGGAAACCGGCGGCTCCGCCGAGCGCGTCGTAGCGAGCACCGATCGGGCCACCGACGCGCGGGTCGGCCTGGGCGGGCGCGGCGGCGGTGACCGCGACCACCGTGGCCGCGGCGACGGCGGTGGCGGTGGCGGTGACGGCTGCGCGGACGGAGTTCTTCACGTGCTCTCCTGACGGGTTCGGCTGGCGCCGGAAGGGATCGGTGGGACGCAGCCGGACGGCGGCCGCGCCCGGTCAGCGTGCCGGTGCGCGTGGTCCCCGGGGAGGCTCGGACAGGGCCACCCGCGGCGGCGCGGCGGGGTCGGGGTCACTCGCGCGCGCGCAGCAGCTGCACCGGGGCGGTGCGCGTCGCCGACCAGGTGGTCCAGACGCTGGTGGCACCGGTGACCGCGAACGTCCCGAGCACGACCGCACCCACCAGCGGCCACGGCAGGTCGACGCTCGCCGTGCCGGTGGCGCTGGCGGTGGCGATCGCCACCGCCAGCAGGGTTCCCGCGGCGGCCAGGGCACCCAGGAGCAGACCGGCGGTGCTGACCGCCCAGGTCTCCAGCAGCGCACTGCCCACGACCTGACGACGCGTCAGGCCGCTGGCGCGGGCGGTGGCGAACTCGCGCCGCCGCGCGGAGGTGGCCACCACACCGGCGTTGACGACGCCGATCAGCGCGTACAGCGCTCCCAGTCCCATCACCACCACCAGGATCGAGGTGTCGCTGGAGCCGGCCTGCGCGGCCGAGCGCGCCAGCCAGTCCTGCACGTCGCTGACGCGCGCGTCCCCGCCCCCGGCGGCCGCCAGGGCGGCGGCGACCTCCCGGCGGTCGCCACCCTCCTGCAGCTGCACGAAGGTGCGCACCTGCGATCCCCGCAAGAGCTCGGCGGGCAGCAGGCCCGCCGGCAGCAGCAGCGCGGGGCCGCCGCCCACCGACTGCGGCACCGCGGCCACCACCGGCAGCGTGCCCAGGTCCAGCTGCCCCACCCGCACCCCCACGCGGTCGCCGGCGGAGGTCTCCAGCGCTCCCGGTCCGGCGGCGAGCGCTGCTCCGCGCAGCTCCTGCAGCGATCCGCTGCCGGGGTGGGCGCGCTCGTAGGCGCCGGGGTCGACGACGAGGACGCGGCCGATCTCGGTGAAGGCCGTCTCCCCGCTGCCGGTGGTCAGCGCCGCGGGCAGCTCCACCTCGGTGGAGGCGCTGCTCACGCCGGCGACCGCGCTCAGTCGCTGCGCGAGGGCGCCGTCGGCGTCGGCGGTCGCCTCCACCACCAGGTCCGCGGCGACCGTGCGGCGCAGTTCCGCCGTCGCGGCCTGCGAGTACGACCACGCCGCGCCGCTCTGACCCAGCAGCAGCCCCACCAGCACGATGAGCGGCGCCGCCGTGGAAGCGCTGCGGCGCACCTCGTCGCGCAGGTCGGCGCGCGCCAGGTCGCCCAGCGCCCCACCGCGCAGCGGCAGCAGACCCGCGAGGGCGGGGACCGCCACCGGCGCCAGGACGGCGAGGGCGAGCGCGGCCAGCAGCGAGACGCACACCGCCATCGCGCGGCCACCCGCCGGCCCGCCCAGCGGTGACAACCCCACCAGGGCCAGCGCACCGGCGCCCAGCAGGACGCCGGTGACCCAGCGCCCGCGGGTCATCACCCGCGCCGGCTCCTCCCCGGCGCTGAGCGCCTCCAGCGGGCGCACCCTGGCGGCGCGGCGCGCGGCCAGGGACACGCCGGCCAGCGCCAGCGCGGTGCCCACGCCGACGCAGGCGGGCAGCACCCAGGCGCGCCACTGCGCACCCGCGCCCGCCGGCAGCAGACCCACCCGCACCATCAGCCAGGCCTGCACCCGCACGACCCCGGCACCCAGCGCGCTGCCGGCCAGGGAGCCGAGCACGCCCAGCAGCAGGGCCTCCCCCAGCAGCAGCCTCGTCACCTGCCGGCGCCCGGCGCCCACCAGGCGCAGCAGCGCCAGGTCCCGGCGGCGCTGGTCGACGGTGAAGGCGAAGGTGGAGGCGATGACGAAGACGGCCAGGAACGCCGCCAGCGCCAGCGTGACCGCCAGCACCGTGACCGCGACCACGCGGGCCTCGTCGAAGCGCAGCTGCGCCACCGGCCCCGACCCGGCGGGGGCGTCGGCGGTCGCCGACGTCAGCAGCAGCAGCAGCGAGGACTGCACCAGGGCCACGCCCAGGCACACCGTCAGCGCCGCGCCGGCGAAGGAGGTCCAGCGCTCCCGCAGCCCCGCCCAGCTCAGCTGCAGCACCTCAGGCCCCCATCGCGGCGAGGCGGGCGGCCACCGCGGCGGCGTCCGCGCCGACGACGCGGTCCTCGACGCGCCCGTCGCGCAGGAAGACGGTGGCGTCGGCGCGGGCGGCGGCGGCCGGGTCGTGGGTGACCATCACCACGCTCTGACCGCCGTCGGCGGCCGCGCGCAGCAGGTCCAGCACACCGCGCGCGGCGCTGGAGTCCAGGGCGCCGGTGGGTTCGTCGGCGAAGAGCACCTGAGGGCGGGTGATGAGCGCGCGGGCGATGGCCACCCGCTGCTGCTGACCGCCGGACAGCTGGCGGGGCCGGTGGTCGGCCCGCTCGCCCAGGCCCACCGCTCGTAGGGCCTCCAGCACGTCGGCGCGCGGCGGGCGCTGCCCGGCCAGGCGCAGCGGCAGTTCCACGTTCTGCGCGGCGGTCAGGGAGGCGACGAGGTTGAAGCTCTGAAAGACGAAGCCGATGCGGGTGCGGCGCAACGCGGTCAGCGTCTCGTCGTCCGCGCCGGTGATGTCGGTCTCCCCCAGCAGGACCCGTCCGGAGTCCACCCGCTCCAGGCCCGCGGCGCAGTTGAGCAGCGTGGACTTGCCGGAACCGGAGGGCCCCATCACGGCCGTCCAGGTGCCGGTGGCGAAGTCCAGGTCGACCTGGTCCACGGCGCGCACGGCGGTGGCGCCGCTGCCGTAGGTCTTGCTGACGGCGCGCAGGGAGACTGCGGCCGCGGTGCGGGGTAGTGCGGTCGTCGGCATCCTTCGATCCTCCGGTCGTGCGATCACCGGCACCAGGGTGGGGACCACCGCAGCGGCGGTGGGGCCGGCCCCACCGCTCGTCCACCGCGGGCGGTGCCGCAGCGATGGTGCGCGCGGCGGGGGCGGGCCGACCAGGCCCTGGCACTGCCCCCCTCCCGGCGTGCAGGGGGCGACCTCACGCGGGGTCGGCGGAGCGGACCTGCAGGTGCTGGATGCGGTGCTCGTGCCAGGTCGCGCTGATGCGGCACCGGTGCTCCCTGCCGTCGACGACGAGTTCGGCGGCCACGGCGCCCTCGTCACCGGCGGGGTCGTCCGTGAGCGTGCGCACGCGCACGTGCACCCCGATGACCTGCCGGGTGTTCCACTCGGCGATCTGCAGCAGGCCCCGGTACCGGTGGCCGTCGTCGTCCACGAGGGCGTCGTCGGCGAAGGAGTCCAGGAACCCCTCGGTGTCCTCGGCGTTCACCGATTCCGCCAGCGCCCGCAGGGGGTTCGGGGGCCTCATGCGCTCGATCGCGCACTGGCGCGGTGGTGCTCGGCCAGCAACCGCTCCAGCACCTCGCGCGCTCCGCTGCCGGGGGTGGGGCAGTACGTCGTGACGATCAGCCCCTCGGCGCCGGGGGTCTCCAGCGTCTCGTAGTCGAAGCGGTACTCCCCCGCCCGGGGGTGGACGATGCGGCTGCGCCCGTGGGTGCTGCCGGTGATGACCGGCACCGCCCACAGGCGCCGGAAGTCGGCGCTGGCGGCGGTCAGCTCGCGCACCAGCTGCTCGATGCGCTGGTCGCCGGGGTGGCGCGCCGCCTGCACCCGCAGGCCCGCGACGACGGTCACGGCATCGTCCTCCCACTCGGGCCGCAGCCGCCGGGCGCAGGGGTCGAGGAAGTGCAGGCGGGCGAGGTTGCCCCCGGCGGCCGGTGGCCGGCCCGCGGGTGTCGTGAGCAGCCGCCAGGGCAGGTTGGCGGCGACGACGTCGAACCCGGACGTCACCACGCTCGCCGGCACGGCGAAGGCGTCCGCGAGCGCCACCAGCTGCGGGCGCAGCGGCGGGTGCGCGTGGAACCGGTGGGGCCGGGTGGCCGGGGCGGCCAGCCGGCGCAGGTGGGTGCTCTCCTCGGCGGTCAGCCGCAGCGCGCGTCCCAGCGCCGCGAGCACCGCGGCCGACACCTCGCCCACGCGCCCCTGCTCGATGCGGGTGTAGTAGTCCAGGCTCACGTCCGCCAGGTCGGCGACCTCCTGGCGGCGCAGGCCCGGGACCCGGCGGTTGCCCTGGTGACCCGCGAGGCCGACCTCGTGCGGCTGGCGGTGGTTGCGCATCGCGCGCAGGAAGTCCCCCAGCGCCACCGGTCCTGCGCCGCCACCGCCGGTGGCGCCCGGCACCGCCGGTCCTCCCGCGCCGTCGTCCTGCGTCCTCGCCCGGACGCGCACGGGGGCCTCGACCATCGCTGCCACGGGTGCCTCCCCTGTCGTCGCCGTGAGCGCCGTCCCCCGAACCGGGGGTCCGAGCCGGGGGTTCCGAGCCGGAGGTCCCCGGTCTGCGAGGCGGCGCCCTGGTCGGGCTCCGAGGATGGCGGAGGCGCGCACCGGACCGCGTCGGTGATCGTCACCTACCAGCACCACCCGCCGGCCGCGACCCGGCCGACCGGGAGTGCAGCGCGCCTGCGCCGTCAGGGGGCGGGCGAGCGCCGGACGAGCACCGCCAGGCAGTCGTCGTCGTCGCGCGCGCACGTGCTCACCTCGGTCAGCAGCCGCGCGGGGACCTCGTCCACGGGCAGGTCCGCCAGCGCCGCCGCGGTGGCCGTCAGCTCGCGCAGCCCCGCGTCGATGTCGCGGGTGCCCTCCAGCAGGCCGTCGGTGTAGAGCAGCAGGCCGTCACCGGGCGCCAGGTGCGCCTCGGTGACGGCGAAGCTGCCCGGCTGCGGGTAGCCGATGCCCAGCCCCTCGGCCTGCACCTGGTCCGCGCGGCCGGCGGCGACGACGACCGCGGGCGGGTGCCCGCCACCGGCCAGGCGCACCCGCCCGGTGCGCGGGTCGAGCACGGCGATCAGCACCGTGGCCATCGCCTCGGGGTGCGTCACCTCCAGCACGGCGCCGGCGCGGGCGACCAGCTCGTCCAGGGGGCAGCCGGCCACGGCCAGGGTGCGGACCGTGGTGGTCACGGCCAGCGCCTGCCGGGTGGCGGCGGTGCCCCGGCCCATCGCGTCGACCACGATGAACAGCGCCTCCCCCGACGGCAGCACCAGCCAGTCGTAGAGGTCCCCGCCGGCCGGTGCGTGGGCCGCCGGCTCGTAGGCGACGGCCACCTGCAGGCCCTGCACCCGCAGAGCGGGCGGGCGCACCGCGGTCAGCAGCGCGGCGACGTCCCGGCGCTGGGCGTGCTCGCGCTCGGTCAGCTCCAGCAGGGCGCGCTCGGCGCTGTCGGCGCGCACCACGCTGGACAGGTCCCGCACGGTGGCCACCACGCGCACGCGCTCGTCGCCGTGCACCGGCGCCGCGGTGACCGCCACCGGCGTGCACGAGCCGTCGCGCCGGCGGACCCGGTGCAGGCCGGCCGCCTCGCCGGCGGGTGCGGCGGGTGCGGCGGGTGCGGCGGGTGCGGGGTGCAGCTGGTGCGGCTGGTGCCGCTCGTCACCGGCCGCCTCGAGCAGCTCGTCCAGGCGCCGGCCCGTCAGCGACCGCGCGTCCGGCGAGGGGCCCCGGCCCAGCAGGCGCACCGCCGCCGGGTTGGCCTCCACCACGCGCCCACCGGCGTCCAGGGCCAGCACGCCGTCGTCGATGCTGCCCACGATGAGGCGGCTGCGCGCACCCAGCGCGCTGAGCCGGGCGCGCACCACCTCGTCGGCGCGCCAGGAGGCGATCCCGACCGCGGCGGCCAGGGCCAGCAGGGCGCCGTGCACGAGCGCCCACAGCCACGGGTGCTGCTGCGCCGCGGGGTGGTTGAAGATCTCGTGCTCGGAGGTGGAGGCGAGCACGCCGTGGTGGACGACGACGAAGCCGACGGCCGTCAGGAACGGCGCCCACGTCTGGTAGGCGGCGGCGGCGCCGACGGCGATGAAGAAGAGGAAGTGCGTCTCGATGAGGCCGCCGGACAGGTGCACCGCCAGCGCCGCCACGCCCATCAACGCCACCATCACGGCGCAGGAGGCCGCTTCGCGTCCCCAGCGCCGGCTCGTGACGCCGGCGCCGGCGACGGTGAGGACGGTCAGCGCGGTGGCCGCGGAGGCGGCGGCGGCGATGGGCAGGCAGTCCAGGAGGGCGTGCACCGGGCCGCCGGCGCTGAGGGCCCAGCCGAACGCCGCGGCGCACGCCAGCCACGTCGTGACCAGGAAGGTGCGGTGCCGCCCCCGCCAGATGTCGTCGGGCAGGGGTGTCCCCTGCGGCAGCCACCGGGCTCGCGGCAGCCGCCGGCGCCGTCGGCCCTGCCCCGTCTGCGAGTGCGCGGCCATGGTGTGCAGCGTTCGCCCCTCGTCGACCGGTGGGAGCGGGCACTCCCCCTCGCACCATCGGCAGGTCGCGCCCGCACCTTGATGGCCCACCTCGGCGACGTCCCGCACCGGCGGGCGCCGGCTGAGGCGTGCCGCGGCGCGCCTCAGCCGGCGCGCTTCAGCCGCCGCTCGCCCCGCCGGCTCCAGGCCTCCTCGCGCTGCTCCTCGGTCAGCCCGCCCCACACCCCGTACACCTCGCGGTGCGCTAGCACGTGCTCGCGGCACTGGCGCAGCACCGGGCACTCGGCGCAGATCGCCAGCGCCGCCGCGTCGCGGCGGTGGCGGGCGGCTCCCCGTTCCAGCTCCGGGTGGAAGAACAGCTCCGGGTCGGCCTGGCGGCAGGCACCCTGCACCTGCCAGCCCCAGACCTCGACGCTCGGACTCAGGCCCTGCGCGGTGTGGGTCACGACTTCCCCCGATCGATGACGTGCTCGTGCACCGGTCATCCCCGTCAGGAGCCATCTCTAAACACTACGCAGTCACTTGACTACGGTCAGTAAACATGCTGGGAGCTCCCGCCGCGCGGAGCCGCGGGCCTGCGCCTGCGCCGTTGGTCCGCCGCAGGCAGGACCTGCGCGCCAGGTCCTGCCTGCGGCGGGAGCCGTCAGGGCGTCGCGCACCACGGGGCGCGGGTCTCCCCAGCACCGGGCGGTCCTGCCGTCGGCGCTGCGGTGCACCAGCAGGTCCCGGGTGCCGGTGCTGTGCACGGCCCCGGGGGGGGGGGGGGGGGGGGGGGGGGGGGGGGGGGGGGGGGGGGGGGGGGGGGGGGGGGGGGGGGGGCGGGCGCCCCCCCCCGGCCCGCCCCGCCCCGCCGCACCGCGCGCGC
>NZ_JBJLSF010000072.1:0-25214 GCF_050871885.1 Kineococcus aridisoli
CCGGTCCCCGCAGGTTCTGCTGCGGGGACCGGGCGCTGCCGCGCGCGGGGCCGGGTGCGGGCCGCGGGGTCAGCTCGCGGAGATCCCCGCGTCCGCGCACAGCCGGCTGGCGGCGCCGGCGCACAGCGCGTCGACGGTCGTGTAGCCGTCGGCGAGCACCTCGCCGGCGATCTGCGACTTGCCCACCGCCTGCGGCTGCAGCAGCACCGTCGGCACCGCACCGGCGCCGTTGTCGGTCGTCCCGGTGGTCTCCGGCTCCTCGCCGGCGAGCACGGCGGCGACCAGGCCGGCGGTCGTGCGGGCCTGCCCGGGCAGGTCCTTGTAGACCGTCATGGTCTGGGTGCCGGCCAGGATGCGCTGCAGCGCAGCGGTCTCAGCGTCCTGCCCGGTGATCGGGACCCCGCTGATCCCGGCCTCGGTCAGCGCCTGCAGCGCACCGGCGGCCAGGCCGTCGTAGGCGGTGTAGACGCCGAGCAGCCGGCGCCCGCCCAGGTCGCCGAGGGCCTCGCGCATCTGCACCGCGGCCTCGTCGGCGCTCCAGCCGGTGACGTAGCGCTCGGTGGCGATGTCGACCTTCCCGTCGAGGACGGAGTGCGCCCCGGCCGCGAACAGCCCGGCGTTGTTGTCGGCCGGGTCGCCCTGCAGCATGACGATCGCCCCGCCCGCGGTGTCGGTGCCGACCGCGTCGAGGATCGCCTGCCCGCCGAGCTCGCCGACCGCGCCGCCGTCGAAGGAGACGTAGTAGTCGACGGGGGCGTCCTTGACCAGGCGGTCGTAGGCGACGACGGGCACGTCGGCCGCGTCGGCCGCCTCCGCCAGCGGAGCGGCCTGCGCGCCGTCGATGGCGACGACGACCAGGGCCTGCGCGCCGTCGGCGATGGCCTGCTGCGCCTGGCTGTTCTGGGTGGCCTGGTCGTCGGCGGTCTGCACGTCGACGACGCAGGTGGGGCACTGCCGGGTCAGCTCGACGGAGAAGTTCGGCACGTCGTAGGCCATCGAGCGCAGCGAGGTCGAGGGCACGAGGAACGCGACGTGCGGCCCGTCCGCCGCGGCCGCCGGCGAGGTGGTGGCGTCGCCGCCGCAGCCCGCGAGGGCACCGGCGAGCACCGCGGCACCGGCGAACAGGGTCGCCGCGCGGCGGGTGGTTCGGCTCATCGTGACAGGCTCCGGGTTCTGGTGGTCGGGCTCGGTCGGGCGGTCGGTCGAGCGGTCGTCGGGCGGGCTCGCGGCGGGTCCGGCGGGCGGGTCAGTACGTGAAGCGGGAGACCGCGGTGCGCATGCGCGCCGCCATGTCCGCCAGCTCGCTGACGGCGCGGTCGGAGTCGGCGGCCCCCGCACCGGTGGCCCGGGCGGCCGAGGCGACGGTCTCGACGGTGGAGGCGATCTGCCCGGCGCCGCCGGCGGCGTCGGCGACGCTGCGGCCCATCTCCTGCGTGGTGGCGGCCTGCTCCTCGACGGCGGCGGCGATGGTGCCCTGGTAGTCGCTGATCTCGGAGACGACCGCACCGATGCTGCTGATCGCGCCCACGGCGTTGTCGACGTCGCGCTGGATGGCCTCGATGCGCTGGGAGATGTCCTCGGTGGCGCGGGCGGTCTGGCCCGCGAGCTCCTTGACCTCCCCGGCGACGACGGCGAAGCCCTTGCCCATCTCGCCGGCGCGGGCGGCCTCGATGGTGGCGTTGAGGGCCAGCAGGTTGGTCTGCTCGGCGATGGAGGTGATCGTCTTGACGACCTCGCCGATCTCGGAGGAGGAGCGGCCCAGCTGGGCCATCGTCCCGCCGGTCTCGGAGGCGATGCGCACGGCGTCACCGGCCACCTGGGCCGCGCGGGCGGCGTTGGTGGAGATCTCCTGGATGGACACGCCCATCTCCTCGGCACCGGCGGCGGCCCCGCCGATGTGGGCGCTCACCTCGCCGGCCGCCTGAGCGACCTGCGCGGCGCGCTGGGAGACGTCCTCGGCGCCGCCGGCGATGACGCGGGTGTTGCCGCGCAGCAGCTCGGCGGCCCCGGCGAGGGCGGCGGCCTCGGTGTGCAGGCCGGAGACGGTGCTGCGCATGCTGTCCGTGGCGCTCGCCAGGGCCTGGGCCATCTGGCCGACCTCGTCGCGCTGGCGCACGTCGGCGGTCGCGGTGAGGTCGCCGTCGGCGACGCGGTGCAGGACGTCGACGACGCGGCGCAGCGGGCGCACGACGAGGCGGGTCGTCCAGACGGCCAGCAGCGCGGTGACCACCAGGCCGACGAGCGCGACGACGATCGAGGTGAGGCGGGCGCGCGTCCAGCTGTCGGAGGCGGCGGCCAGCGAGGCCGCGGCGTTGGCGTCGCTGGTGGCGTCCAGGGCGTCCAGGGCGTCGGTGGCGTGGTCGGCCAGGATCGCGACGTTGCCGAGGTAGAGGGTCTGGAACTTCGCGCGGTCCGCGGCGTCGCCGGAGGTGGCCAGCGGCAGCAGGAAGTTGTCGCGGGTGGCGCGGTAGGCGTCCCACCACGTCGTGAACTCCCGCAGCTGCGTGCGCTGGGCCGTGGTGGTCACGGCACCGGAGTACGAGGCGACGAGGCCGTCGAGGGCCTCGTCCTCGGCGGTCAGGCGGGCGGTGAGGTCGGCGCGGGCGGTGTCGTCCTGGGCGAGGGCGAGGTTGGCCAGGTCGCGCTGGGCCTGGACGGCGCTGGCGCGGATGCCGGCGAGGTCACCGGCGGGCAGCAGCTCCTCGGTGTAGATGGCCCGTGCGCGCCCGTTGACCTCGGAGGCACCGGTGAGCCCGACGGCGAGCAGCGCCCCCGCCATGACCGACGACGCGGCCACGAGCGTGGCGAGCTTGGTCGCCACGGACCGGTCGGCGAAGCGGCGACGGCCGCCTGCGGACGCCTGGGACATCCGGACACTCCTCGGGTCGGTGCGGCCGCGGTGACCGCACCGACCCATCGGCGCCCGGCCGACCCACTTGAGCCCGCGGGGTCCTCCGGTGGCCCAGCGGCCGTCGCCGGGCGTCACCGCGGCTCAGACCAGGGCGCTGGCCTGCAGCAGCGTCCGGCGCAGCACCTGCTCCATCTCGTCGAACTCGGCCTGACCGCTCGTCAGGGCGGGCGCGACCTGGATGACGGGCTCGCCGCGGTCGTCGGGACGGGCGTACAGGCCGTTGCGGAACAGCGCCGTGGGCAGGAACTGCTTGATGAGCGTCTCGCGCTCGGCCGGGCCGAACGTCTCCTTCGTCGCCTTGTCCTTGACGAGCTCGACGGCCCAGAAGTACCCGTCACCGCGCACGTCGCCGACGATGTCGAGGTCGAGCAGCTTGCGCAGCGTGGCGCCCAGCGCGGCCTCGTTGTCGAGCACGTGCTGGTTGAGCCCCTCGCGCTCGAAGATGTCGAGGTTGGCCAGGGACACCGCCGCCGAGACGGGGTGGCCGCCGAAGGTGTAGCCGTGCGGGAAGAAGTTCTTCCCCTCCAGGAACGGTTCCATGATCCGGTCGCTGGCGATCATCGCGCCGATCGGCCCGTAGCCGGAGCTCATCCCCTTGGCGCAGGTGATGATGTCGGGCTGGTAGCCGAACTTCTCGCAGGCGAACATCGTGCCGTGGCGGCCGAAGCCGCAGATGACCTCGTCGGAGACCAGCAGCACGTCGTGGCGGTCGCAGATCTCGCGCACGCGCTGGAAGTAGCCCGGCGGCGGGGTGAAGCAGCCGCCGGAGTTCTGCACCGGCTCCAGCACGACGGCCGCGACGGTCTCGGCGCCCTCGAAGAGGATGGCCTCCTCGATGCGGTCGGCGGCCCAGCGGCCGAACTCGACGGGGTCGGTGGGGGCGCCCATGCGCTCGGCGCGGTAGATGTTGGTGTTGGGCACGCGGAAGCCGCCGGGCGTCAGCGGCTCGAAGGCCTGCTTCATGGCGGGCAGGCCCGTGATGGCCAGCGCGCCCTGCGGAGTGCCGTGGTAGGCGGTCGCGCGGGAGATCACCTTGTGCTTCAGCGGCCTGCCGGTGAGCTTGAAGTACTGCTTGGCGACCTTCCAGGCGCTCTCGACGGCCTCGCCGCCGCCGGTGGTGAAGAACACCCGGTTCAGGTCCCCCGGGGCGTAGGAGGCCACGCGCTCGGCGAGCTGGATCGCGGGCTCGGTGGCGTAGCCCCACACCGGGAAGAACGCCAGCTGCTCGGCCTGCTTGGCCATCACCTCGGCGAGCTCGGCGCGCCCGTGCCCGACCTGGACGACGAAGAGCCCGGACAGCCCGTCGAGGACCCTGCGCCCGGTGTCGTCCCACAGGTGCGCGCCCTCGCCCTTGACGATGACGGGCGCCGGGGTGTCCTGGTAGGCGCCCATGCGGGCGAAGTGCATCCACAGGTGGTCGCGGGCCGCGCTCGTCAGGTCGGAGCCGCTGCGGCCCTGGACGGACTGGTCGGTGACGGTCATGCCGCTCCTCGCCTCGCACGGTGGGCGGGGAGGTCCCGCCCCTCCCACTGTGCGCGCCGCCGGCGCCGGGCGGCAGCGACGAAGCGTCGCGCCCGCGCGCTCCGCGCCGACGTTCCGTCGCACTACCCTCGGCGGGTGCCGCTGACCGTCGAGGACGTGCTCGCGCTGCCCGTCCTGGCCGCGGGCGCGCCCCGCCTGCGCGCGGGCGAGGAGGGGCTGGCGGCACCGGTGCGCTGGGTCCACGTCAGCGAGCAGACGCAGCTGGCGGGCACCCTCGGCGGCGGTGAGCTGGTGCTGTCCACCGGCATGGGCCTGCTGGACCCGCGGGTGGACACCACCGGCTACGTGGCCGCGCTCGCCGAGGCGGGTGCCGTCGGCCTGGTCGTCGAGCTCGGCCAGCACGTGGCGGCGCTGCCCGAGGAGCTGGTGCGGGCGGCCCGCGCGGCCCGCTTCCCGCTCGTGGAGCTGTCGCGGACGGTGCGCTTCGTGGACGTCACCGAGCAGGTCCACGCCCGGATCCTGCACGAGCAGTACGCCCGGCTGCGCTTCGCCGAGCGCGTGCACGCGACGTTCGCGGCGCTGGGCACCACGGGCGTGCCCGCGGACGAGGTGCTCGCGCGGGCCGCGCGGCTGCTGGCGCGCCCGGTCGTGCTGGAGGACCTCGCCCACCGCGCGCTCGCGCACGCCGCGGCCGGCGCGGCCGCCGCCGACGTGCTGCGCGACTGGTCGGCGCGCTCGCGGCGGGTGCCGCCCGCGACCGCGACGGCGGCGGGCGGGCCGGAGGGGTGGGTGGTGACGCCGGTGGGGGCCGTCGGCGACCGCTGGGGGCGCCTGGTGCTGCCCGAGCGCGCCGAGGTCGCCGACGTCGCGCTCGTGCTCGAGCGCGCCGCGGAGACGCTGACGGTGGCCCGGCTGCTGGCCGCCGACGGCGCCGACCCGGCCGAGCGGCTGGTGCAGCAGGCCCACGACGACCTGCTGCGCGACCTGCTGCGCGCGCGCGGCGTCGACGAGGCGGAGCTGCGCAGCCGCGCCCGGGCGCTGGGGCTGCCGCTGCGCGGGAGCCTGGTCGCCGTCGTCGTGCACGTGGCCGCGGACGCGGACCGGACCCTCGTGGCCTCGGTGCTGGCGGGCGCGCAGGAGGTCGGCATCAGCGCTCCGCTGGGCGGGCGGCTGGTGGGGGCGCTGCTCAGCGCCCCCGCCGACCGCCTGGCCGGGCAGGTGCTGCCGCGGCTGGCCCGGGCGCTGCCGCCGGGGGCGACGCTGGCGGCGGGGCCGGTGGTGAGCCGGCTGGCCGAGGCGGCGGAGGGCTTCGCCGAGGCGCGGCACGTGGCGCAGGTGGCGGCCGCGCTGCCGGGGCGGGTGCCGGGCGCGGTCCACCGCACGGGCGACCTGGGCGTGCGCGGGCTGCTGTGGCACCTGCGCGACGACGCCCGGCTGGCCGAGTTCGCCGAGGCGCAGCTGCTGCCGCTGCTGCAGGCCCCCGACGGCGGGCGCGCCGACCTGGAGCTGCTCGCCCACCACCTGGCCGCCGGCGGGTCGATGACCAGGCTCGCCGCCCGCCTGCACCTGTCGCGCCCGGCCGCCTACGGGCGCGTGGAGCGGCTGGCGCGCCGGCTGGGGCGCGACCTGGACGACCCGGAGACGCGGCTGGCGCTGCACCTGGCGCTGCTGGCGCGCGGGCAGCGGCCGGAGGCGCCGGAGCGCTGAGGCGCGCACCGGGCACGCGCGCGGCGGCTTCGCCCGGTGGACACCAGGTGGCCACGCGGCGGTCGCGCGGCACCGCTAGACCCTCGGGCATGACCCGACTGTCCGCGACGACCGACCGCCGCCGCTTCCTCGCCGCGACCGGTGCCGTGGCGGGGCTCGCCGCCGCCGCCGACCTCGGCGCGTCCGCCGCCCCCGCCGCGGGGCGGGTGCGCGGGGACTCCGACCCCTTCACCCTGGGCATCGCCTCCGGCGACCCCTCCCCCGACGGCTTCGTGCTGTGGACGCGGCTGGCGCCCGAGCCGTTCACCCCCGACGGCGGCATGCGCGGCAGGCCGGTGCACGTGCAGTGGCGGGTGTGCGAGGACGAGGGGATGCGCCGGCAGGTGGCCCACGGGCAGGCGCTGGCCGCGCCGGAGCTCGCGCACAGCGTGCACGTGGAGGTGGCCGGGCTGCGCCCCGACCGCGAGTACCACTACCAGTTCCGCCACCGCGGGGCGGTCTCGGCGGTGGGCCGCACCCGCACGCTGCCCGCGCCGGGCGCGTGCCCGCGCTCCACGTCGTTCGCGTTCGTCTCCTGCCAGGACTGGGCCAGCGGCTACTACCCCTCGTTCGCCGACATCGCCGAGCAGGACCTCGACCTCGTCGTGCACCTGGGCGACTACGTCTACGAGGGGGCGGTGGCCGCCGACGGCGGGTACCGCCGCTCCCCCGTGCCCGAGCCGGCCCGCGCGGCGCCGCAGACGCTGCAGGAGTGGCGCTACCGCTACGCGCTCTACAAGGGCGACGCGCAGCTGCAGGCCGCCCACGCGCGCCACCCGTTCGTGGTGACGTGGGACGACCACGAGGTCGTCAACGACTACGCCGGCACCCGTTCCGAGCACGTGGCCGACCTCACGGCCGTGCGGGCCGCGGCCTACCAGGCGTACTACGAGCACCAGCCGCTGCGGCGGCGCTCGATCCCGCAGCCGGACGGCGGGCTGCGGCTGCACCGGGGTTTCGACGTGGGGACGCTGCTGTCGCTGAACCTGCTGGACGGCCGGCAGTACCGCAGCGTGCCGGCCGGCTCGTGGGGCGAGGGCCCGGAGGTGGCCGAGCCGGCGGCGACGCTGCTGGGGCGCGAGCAGGAGGCGTGGCTGGACCGGCGGCTGCGCGGCAGCTCCGCGCGCTGGAACGTGCTCGGCAACGACGTCATGTACGCGCGCCTGGACCACGACGGCCCGACCGGCGACGTCGTCTGGCACGACGCGTGGGACGGCTACCCCGCGGCGCGGCAGCGGCTGACGGACTCGCTGCTGGCCTCGCGGGCGAGCAACCCGGTGTTCATCACGGGCGACTGGCACTCCACGTTCGTCAACGACGTGCACGTGGTCCCGGACCGCCCCGACTCCCCGCTGCTGGCCACCGAGTTCGTCGGGACCTCGATCTCCTCCAACGGCGACGGCGAGGTCTACGGCCCGTACTACGGCCCGATGATCGGCTACAACCCGCACGTCCGGTTCTTCGACGGCGACCGCCGCGGGTACGTGCGCTGCACGGTCACCCCGCGGGAGTGGCGCACGGAGCTGCGGATGACACCGACCGTCTCGACGCCGGACGCCCCCACGAGCACGTGGCGCACGTTCGTCGTCGAGGACGGCCGGCCCGGTGCGCAGGAGGTCTGAGGGCGACGTACCCGCGCACGCGGGGCGATCACCCTCCGTCATGGCATAACCTCGCAGAGTGGTCGACGATCGGAGGACCCAGCCGCTGCTGGCGATCACGCACCTCTCGCTGCGGGACGGCCGCGACCTGCGCAGCGTCCTGCACGCCGCGACGGCCGCCACCACCGAGGCCACCGGCGCCGAGTTCGGCGCGTTCTTCTACCACGACCGCGACGTCGACGGGGACCGGCTGGACCTGCTGACGCTGGCCGGTGCGGGCGTCGAGCAGTTCCCGGGGGCCGAGCCCGTCCGGCACACCGCGCTGTTCGCCCCGACCTTCGAGGGCGCCGACCCGGTGCGCATCGACGACGTGCACCTGGACCCCCGCTTCGGCCGCGGCTCCACCGGCGGGCTGCCGGGCACCCACCGGCAGGTGCGCAGCTACCTGGCCGTGCCCGTGACCGCCGTCGACGACGGGGGGCACGTCATCGGCGCGATGCTCTTCGGCCACTCCGCCCCCGGCCGCTTCGACGCCGAGGCCGAGGCGACAGCCGTGGCCGCCGCCCGCGCCGCCGCGATCACCATCGACAACGCCCTGCTGCTCGGCGAGCAGCTGGCCGCGCGGGAGCTGGCCGAGGAGCGCGGGGCGGCCGCCGAGGCCGCGGCCGCGCGCACCGGGCTGCTGCAGTCCGTCACCGCCCTGCTCTCCACCAGCGCGACGACCGCCGACATCACCGGTGCGGTGCCGCGCCGGGTGGCCGAGGCGATGGGCTGCACGTCGGCGGCCCTGTACCTGCGCGACGACTCCCGCGGCGTCCTCGTGCGCCACGGCCACCCGGCGGTCTCGGCCGAGCACGCCGCCAGCGACGGGACCATGCCCCTCGGCACCGACAACCCGGTCACCGAGGCCGTGCACACCGCGCGGCCGGTCGTCGCCGGGCCGGGGCAGATCGCCCGGTACCTGCGCGAGCACGGCGTCCCCGACGCCGAGGAGCGCTCGGGGCTGGCCGTCCCCCTCGTCGAGCGCAGCGGCCGGGTCGTCGGCGCGCTCGCGGCCAACTGGCTCCTGCCCGGCGACCGCGAGGAGGAGGTGCACCTGCTCGCCAGCGTCGCCGCGCAGGTCTCGCTCGCCCTGGAGCGCGCCCAGCTGCTGGACGCCGAGCGCGCGGCGCGCGAGAGCCTGGCCACCTCGGTCGCCGCCCTCACCGACCTCGCCCGCACGCTGCAGCGCGGGCTGCTGCCGCAGCGCCTGCCCGTGCTGGAACGGGTCCGCGTCGCCGTGCGCTACCAGCCCGCCGTCGTGGGCGCCGAGGTGGGCGGCGACTGGTACGACGCCCTGGAGGTCGACGACGGCGTGGTGTTCGTCATCGGCGACGTCCAGGGGCACAACACCACGGCCGCCGGCCTCATGGGCCAGCTGCGCACCGCCGTCCGCGCCTACGTCAGCGAGGGGCACGGCCCCGGTGCCGCGCTGGAGCGCACGAACCGCCTGCTCGTGGACCAGACCGACGAGCTGTTCGCCACCTGCTGCCTGGTGCGCCTGGACCAGGAGTCGGGGACCGTCACCGTCGCCAGCGCCGGGCACCCGCCGCCGCTGGTGGTCCGCGGGCACGAGCTGACGGAGCTGTCGGTCGAGCCCGGGCCCCCGCTGGGCGTGGTGCACGCGGCGAGCTACCCCGTGCAGGCCTACCGCCTGGACGGGGACTGCCGGGTGGTGCTCTACACCGACGGGGTCGTGGAGTCGCGCTCGGACCAGCTGGACAGCGGGCCGCAGGCGCTGCGGCGCAACGTCCTGGCCGCCTCGGGCGCCGACGCCGAGGAACTCGCCTCCCGCATCATGGCCGGCATCCCGCACCGCCTCGACGACGACGCCGCGATGCTCGTGCTCGCCTACGAGGGCCCCAGCACCCGCGTCGAGGAGGCGGTCCTGCCGCTGGCCTCGGACCTGCGCGCCGTCGCCCAGGCGCGCACCTTCCTCGCGGCCGCCCTGAGCGCCTGGGACGCCGGGGACCTGCTCGACGAGGCCGAGCTGGTCCTCAGCGAGCTCGTCACCAACGCCCTCGTGCACACCGAGTCCGCCACCGGGGTCTCGCTGCGCTTCGAGCCGGCCGGCCGGGTGCTGACCCTCAGCGTGCGCGACGCCTCCACCCGCCACCCCCGCGAGCGCCGGGCCGACGACGAGGCGCTCGGTGGGCGCGGGCTGGCCATCGTGGAGGCCGTCAGCGCCGCCTGGGGCGTCACCGTGGAGGGCCGGGGCAAGACGGTCTGGGCCGACCTGCGCGGCGCCCCGGCCGCCTGAGGCCCTACCGGCGGGCGCGCAGCAGCTCCCCGCGGGGGGCGGCGCCGAGGTCGAGGGGTTCCCCCCGGCGCCACGTCGAGCGCACCACCCCGCGCAGCACCCGCCCCTCGTAGGGGGTCACCGCGTTCTTGTGCTGCAGCTGCGCGCCGCGCACCACCTGCTCCTGCTCGGGGGCGAACACCGCGAAGTCGGCCACGCAGCCGGCCGCGATGCGCCCGCGGTCGGCCAGGCCCACGAGGTCCGCCGGCGCCGACGACATCCAGCCCACCACCTGCTCCAGCGGGACACCGCGCTCGCGGGCGGCCGTCCACACGACCGGAAGGCCGATCTGCAGCGAGGCGATCCCGCCCCAGGCGGCGCCGAAGTCGCCGGCCTCCAGCAGCTTCAGGTCCGCGGTGCACGGCGAGTGGTCGGAGACGACGCAGTCGATCGTGCCGTCGAGCAGCCCCCGCCACAGCGCGTCCTGCTCGGCGCGGTCGCGGATCGGGGGGCAGCACTTGAACGCCGTCGCCCCGTCGGGCACCTCCTCGGCGCTCAGGGTCAGGTAGTGCGGGCACGTCTCGACGCTGATCCGGGTGCCGACGGCCTTGGCCGCGCGGACCTCCGCCAGACCCGCCGCGGAGGACAGGTGCACGACGTGGGCGCGCGCCCCGGCGCGCGCGGCGGCCTCCGCCAGGGTGCGCACGGCGACCGACTCCGCGCTGGCCGGGCGGGAGCCGACGAAGTCGGCGAACCGCGGGCCGCCCGGGTGCGCGTGCGCGCCGATCTCCTCGGGGTCCTCGGCGTGCACGAGCATCAGCCCGTCGATGCGGGCCAGCTCGGCGAGCGCCTCGGCCAGGCCGGCGGCGTCCAGCGGCGGGAACTCCTCGACGCCCGAGTCCAGCAGGAAGCACTTGACCCCGAAAGCCCCCGCCGCGTGCAGCGGGGCGAGCTGGTCGGCGTTGCCGGGGACGGCCCCGCCCCAGAACCCGACGTCGACCACGCACTGGCCCTGCGCGGCGGCGCGCTTGACCTCCAGCGCCGCCGGGTCCAGCGTCGCCGGGACGCTGTTGAGCGGCATGTCGACGATGGTCGTGACGCCGCCGGCGGCGGCGGCCCGGGTCGCCGAGGCGAAGCCCTCCCACGCGGTGCGGCCGGGCTCGTTGACGTGGACGTGGCTGTCCACCAGCCCCGGCAGCAGGACCTCGTCGTCGGCGAGCACCACTTCACGGGTGGCTCCCCAGTCGTGGCCGAACTCCTCGACCCCGGCCACCAGGCCGTCGCGCACCCCCACCGAGACCGCGCGCTGCGCACCGCCCACGACCGCGCGCCGCGCGCGCACCACCAGGTCCACCGGAACCTCCACCGAACTGCGCACCGGACCCTCCACCACGACGTGCACCGAACCCTCCACCGAACCCTCCACCGAACCCTCCACCGAACCCCGCACCGCGCCCCTCAGACCTCCTCCTCCGACCAGGCCGCGCCCGCCGTGCGGTGCCGCGCGCGCCGCACGGGCGCGGCGGCCGGGGGTGCGGGGAAGTCGCGCGTGCGCACCCGCGCGGACAGGCTCTCCTGGTGCGCGGCGGCCGTGGCCAGCAGCCGCTGCACGTCCCCGGCCGCGAACGCCTCCAGCATGTCCTCGTGCTCGGCGTGCAGCCGCGCCGCCTCCGCCGGGCCGAGGTCCTCCATCGGCCGGTACGGGTCGGTGAGGTCCCACACCCGCTCGAAGACTCCGAGCAGCCGGGGCATCGCCGACGGCCGGGTGAGCGCGGCGTGGAAGGCGCGGCTCTGGCGGTGGTACTCGCGCTCGTCGGCGACCTCGACGGCACGGCGCAGCGCCTCGTGCGCGGCGCGGGCGCGGGCGAGGTCGTCGGGGCCGCCGAGGCGGACGGCCACCGCGAGCGCGGCCAGCTCCAGGCTGCCGCGCACCGCGAACAGCTGCGCGAGCTCGCCGTCGGCGAGGCGGGTGACGGTGTACCCGCGGCGCGGCTGGTGCTCGACGAGCCCCTCGCCGACGAGGGTCATGAGCGCCTCGCGCACGGGGATGCGGCTGACGTCGTGCGCGGCGGCGAGGACGTCCACCTCCAGGGCCGAACCCGGTGGGCGGACGCCCTCGACGATGTCGCGGCGGATCGCCGCCAGCACCGGCCTACCCGTGGGCACCACCCGAGGACCGCCCTCCCGAGCCCGCGCGCAAGGGCCATCCCCGCACGTCCCCGGCTCGCGGCGGAGCGTAGCTGCGCACCTTGGAGGTGGACAGCCCCAGCCCCACCAGCGACTCCGCGAGCCGCGCCGCGGCCGCGACCCCGTCGACGACGGGGACGTCCAGGGCCTGCGCGACGGCCTCGTGCACCCCGGACATCCCGGCGCAACCCAGGCAGACGACCTCGGCACCGTCCTCCTCCACGCAGCGGCGGGCCTGCTCCACGAACGCCTTCGCGGTGACCTCCGGGTCGGCCTCCAGGGCGAGCACGGGCAGGTCGACGCTGCGGACCCCGCTGCAGCGGCCGGCCAGGCCCGCCAGCAGCAGCCGGTCGCCGATGGCGGGAGCCGCCCGGTCCAGCGAGGTGACGATGCCGTAGGTGCGCCCGAGCAGGCAGGCCGTGTGCGCCGCGGCCTCGGTGATGTCCACCACGGGCACGTCCAGGACGTCCTGCAGCGCCTCCCGGCCGACCTCGCCGAAACCCGCGTGCACGACCGCGTCGAAGGGCCCGGGGTGGTGCTGCACGGCGTCCAGCACCCCCACGGCGGACAGGTAGCTCTCGTAGTTCGACTCGACCGAGGCCGGGCCGAAGCGCGGGGTGAGCGCCACGACCCGCGTCGTCGGTGACACCGCCGCCGCCGCCGACCGCCGGATCACGTCGGTGACCGCCGCGGAGGTGTTGACGTTGACGACGAGGACCGTGACGCCCATCAGGGGCGCGCCTCGGGCGCGGGAGCCGGCGCGGGGATGGAGTTCTTCAGCGCCAGGTAGAGGGCGAAGGCGGTCCCCGCGCCGATGAACCAGCTGAACGAGGCGGCGGTGGGGTTGGTGAAGAACACGACCACGAGGGCGGCCAGGGCCCCGACCGCGGTCGCGGCGATCGCGATCGGGTTCCAGCCCTTGACGTAGTGGTAGGCGCCGGTCGCGCTCTTGGTGAAGAGGTCGTCGACCCGGATCTGGCGCTTCTTGACCAGGTAGTAGTCGGCGATGAGGACGCCGTACAGCGGGCCGATGAACGCGCCGAGCGTGTCGAGCGTGTAGTGGATGGTCTCCGGGGAGTTGTAGAGGTTCCACGGGGTGATGAGCACCGAGCCGACCGCGGCGATCATCCCGCCCGTCCGCCAGCTGATGCGCTGCGGCGAGACGTGGGAGAAGTCGAACGCCGGGGAGACGAAGTTCGCGACGATGTTGATGCCGATCGTGGCGATGACGAACGTGAGGCAGCCGATGACGGCCGCGGTGACGCTGTCGATGCGGTAGACGGTCTCGACGGGGTCGGTGATGAGCTGCCCGTACACCGGGACGGTGGCCGAGGCGGTGACGACGCAGAGCACCGCGAAGAGGAGGAAGTTCACCGGCAGGCCGAGGAAGTTGCCCTTCTTCACCGCGGCCATCGTGCGCCCGTAGCGGGCGAAGTCGCCGTAGTTGAGCATCGGACCGGAGAAGTAGGAGACCACGAGGGCGACCGCGCTCACCATGACGCCCAGCGCGCCCAGCCCGGTGTGCTCGATGCCGCCGAGGTTCAGCGACACGTTCGACGGGCCGGCCTGCACCACCAGGTAGGCGGCGAGCACGAACATCACGACGTAGACGGCGGGGCCGCAGAAGTCGATGAACCTGCGGATGGCCTCCATGCCGCGCCAGAACACCAGCGCCTGCAGCACCCACATCGTGGCGAAACCGGCCCAGCCCAGGGTGCTCAGCCCCGCGAACCCGTGCTGCTCGACCTGCGCGTACGGGGCCCACGACGGCTGCAGCTTCAGCGCCAGCAGCACCAGGGCGTTGGAGGCGAGGTAGGTCTGGATGCCGTACCAGGCGACGGCGATGAGACCGCGGACGACGGCCGGCACGTTGGCCCCCACGACGCCGAAGGCGACCCGGGAGACGACGGGGTAGGGCACCCCGGTGGCCTGGCTGGGCCGGGCGACGAGGTTGCACAGGAAGTACACGATGACGATGCCCACCACGAGGGCGACGAGCACCTGCCAGGCGGCCAGCCCCAGGGCGAACAGGCTCCCGGCCGTCACGTACCCGCCGACGCTGTGCACGTCGGACATCCAGAAGGCGAAGAAGTTGTAGGAGCCCCAGCGCTGCCGCTTCAGCGGCGCCAGGTCGGAGTTCGTCAGGGCGGGGTCGTAGCCGGCCTTGACCTCCCCCTCCCCCGCCGCGTTCGGTCGGGCGGCGGTCTCCACCGCGGCCCGGGTCACCTCGGTCATGGCAGCTCCTGCGGTCGTCGGGGCGCGGCCTGGCCGGCGGCGCTGCGCCAACGCTAGGGACGTCAGGTTTCCTGCACGTAACCCCGCGGATATATTCGGCGACCATGCGCGTCACGCACTTCGGCCACTCCTGCCTGCTGGTGGAGACGGGCGGCGCCCGCGTCCTCATCGACCCGGGCACCCTCAGCCACGGCTTCGAGGAGCTGGTGGACCTCGACGCGGTGCTGATCACCCACGCGCACCCCGACCACGTCGACGTGGAGCGGCTGCCGCTGCTGCTGGAGGCCGACGACCGCACGGTGCTGCACGCCGAGCCGGAGACGGCCTCCCAGCTGCGCGCCTCGGGCATCGAGGCGCTGGCGCTGCACCCGGGCGAGAGCGTCCGGTTCGCCGGTGCGAGCGTCACCGGCGCCGGCGGCGAGCACGCCCTCATCCACGCCGACGTCCCGCGCATCGGCAACGTCGGGCTGCTGCTGCGCGCCGAGGGCGAGCCGACGCTGTTCCACCCCGGCGACTCCTACGGCGCGGTGCCCGAGGGCGTCGACGTGCTGGCCGTACCGCTCAGCGCGCCGTGGGCGGCGAGCCGGGAGACCGTCGACTTCGTGCGCGCCGTCGCCGCGCCGACGGGTTTCGCCGTCCACGACGGCCTGCTCGCCGCCCCCGGCCGCGCCGTCTACTCCGGCCACGTCCGCACCCTCGGCGGGCTGGACCTGCGCACCTTCGACGACGGACCCCTGGAGTTCTGAGCGCTCAGCCCGGCAGCCCGGCCACGCGCTCCTGCCGCCCGTCGGCGGACCCGCCGGGCCCGCGGAACGGCACGTCGGGGGCGAGCAGGGCGCCCGGTCACCCGTGGGCCCGCCGGCGCACCGTGGCGCCGGCCGAGCTGGTCGCCCAGCCGCTGCTGCCGGCCTCGTCCGCGGCGGGCCTGGACGCGCCGGACGCACCGCGCGCGCTGCGCGTCGTGCGCCCCGCGCTGCGCGGCCGGGTGCAGGTCGTCCGGCGGCCCGGTCCCGCGCTCAGCCCGGCGGCCCGCGCCTTCGTCGCCCTGGTGCGGGGCTGGGGCTGAGTCCTCGCCGGCGTGCGGGCAGGATGGCCGCGTGCCCAGCGGTCCCGTGCTCCTGACGATGTCCACCGAGGGCGGCGCGACGCGCTTCGCGCCCGCCGACCCCGCCGCGCCGCAGCTGCGCGTCGACGACCTGGGCGCCACCCGCGGCGACGGGGTCTTCGAGTCGATCGGCGTGGTCGGCGGGAACGTGCAGAGCCTGCGCCACCACCTGGAGCGCTTCGCGCGCTCGGCGGCGATGCTGGAGCTGCCGGCCCCCGACCTGGACGCCTGGGCGGAGGCGGTGCGGCGCGCGGCCGCCGAGCACGACCCGCTGCCCGAGGTCCTGGTCAAGCTGGTCCTCACCCGGGGCGTGGAGGGCACCGGCGTGCCCACCGGCTGGGTCCACGCCTTCCCCGCCGCCGACTACTCCCGCGAGCGCCGCGAGGGCATCGACGTGCTCGTCCTGGAGCGCGCCTACCCCAGCGACGTCACCACCCGCGCGCCGTGGCTGCTGCAGGGCGCGAAGACGCTCTCGTACGCCCTCAACACGGCCTCGCTGCGCCACGCCCGCGCCCGCGGCGCCCACGACGTCCTGTTCGTCTCCTCCGACGGCGACGTGCTGGAGGGGCCGAACTCGACGGTCCTGGCCAAGTTCGCCGACCGCTGGGCCACCACCCCGCCGGAGCTGGGGCTGCTGGACGGCACCACCCAGGGCCGCGCCTTCCGCCTGGCCGCGCAGCGCGGCGAGCGCGCCGAGGTCACCCGGCTGCGGCTGGACGAGCTCGCCGGCGCCGAGGTCGTGTGGCTGGTCTCCAGCGGCCGGCAGTGCGCGCCGGTGCGCAGCCTCGACGGGGTGCCGCGCCCGTGGGACCCGCAGCTGCAGGCCGAGCTGCTGCAGCACCTGCTGACCGTCCACGACTGACGCGCCGCCCCGCGAGGCGCGGTGCGGGCGGGGGCGGCGCGGGCCGGGGCTCAGAGCCCGTAGGCCTCCAGCAGCCGCAGCCACACCTCGCTGATCGTGGGGTAGCTGGGCACCGCGTGCCAGAGCCGGTCGATCGGCACCTCGCCGACGATCGCGATGGTCGCCGCGTGCAGCAGCTCGGCGACGTCCTGGCCCACGAAGGTGACACCGAGGACGACGCGGCGCCGCTCGTCGACGACCATGCGGGCCCGGCCGGTGTACCCGTCGGCCACCAGGGAGGCGCCGGCCACGTCCCCGATCTCGTAGTCGACGACGCGGACCTCGAACCCGCGCTCGCGCGCGACGGCGGCGGTCAGGCCGACCTGGGCGACCTCGGGGTCGGTGAAGACGACCTGCGGCACCGCCTGGGCGACCTCGCTGGTGGTCGCGGTGCCCGCCCAGCGCGACCAGGCGGGGGCGGTGCCCTCCAGGGTCCCGGCGGCGCGGGCGGCGATGGCGTCCCCGGCCGCGCGGGCGTCGTACTTGCCCTGGTGGGTGAGCTTGACGCGCCCGGAGACGTCGCCGGTGGCGTAGAGCCAGGCGCCGTCGACCCCGGCGACGAGGCCGGAGTCGTCGACCTCCAGGGCGCCGCCGTCCTCCAGGCCGACGGTCTCCAGCCCGATCCCGCCGGTGCGGGGGCGGCGGCCGGTGGCGACGAGGAACTCGTCGGCGGTGAGGGTGGAGCCGTCGCCCAGGACGAGGTGGAACCCCTCCGCGTCCCGCGAGACCGAGCGCAGCTCGGCACCGGAGCGCACGTCGACGCCGTCGGCGCGCAGCGCGTCGGCCACCACCTCGCCCGCGAACTCCTCCTGCCCGCGCAGCAGGGCGCCGCGCACGAGCAGCGTGACCCGCGAGCCCAGCCGGGCCCACGCCTGCGCCAGCTCCACGCCGACGACCCCGCCGCCGAGCACGGCCAGGCGGGCGGGCACGCTCTTCGCGCTGGTGGCCTCGCGGCTGGTCCACGGCTGCGCCTCCGCCAGCCCCGGCACGTCGGGCAGCACCGGCTCGGAGCCGGTGGAGAGCACCACGGCGTGGCGGGCCACCAGCGTGGTCGTCCCCTCGGCGGTGGCGACCTCGACGCGCTTGGGCCCGGCCAGGCGGGCGGTGCCGCGCACCAGGCCCAGGCCCGCGGACTCCAGCCACTGCGCCTGGCTCGCGTCGTCCCAGTCGCTGGTGAAGCTCGTGCGGCGCGCCAGCACCTTCCCCGCGTCCAGGGTGCCGGTGACGGCCTCGGCGGCCCCGGGCAGCCGCCGGGCCGCCGCCAGCGCCTGCCCGGAGCGCAGCAGCGCCTTGCTGGGCATGCACGCCCAGTAGGAGCACTCCCCGCCCACGAGCTCGCTCTCCACGACGACGACCTCGAGCCCGGTGCGCCCGGCCCGGTCCGCGACGTTCTCCCCGACCGCTCCGGCGCCGATGACGACGACGTCCACTTCCCGCTCCTGTGTGCTCACGCCCCGGACGGTAGGCCCGAGCCGCCGGCGAGGCGAGAGGGGTGCCGGTGTGGTGTGATCGTGCGGTGGGCCGCCGGACCGTCGACTTCAACGCCTCCCCACGCCCCACGCTGGGCGTGGAGTGGGAGCTGGCGCTCGTCGACCGCCGCACCCGGGACCTGGCCCCGCGGGCCACGGAGGTCCTGCAGGCCGTCGAGCGCGAGGCGTCGGCGGGCGGGCCGCGGATCACCAAGGAGCTGCTGCGCAACACCCTGGAGGTCGTCACCGGGGTCTGCGGCAGCGTCGCGGAGGCCACCGAGGACCTGACGTCCACGCTCGCCGCGGTGCGCCGGGTCACCGACCCGATGGGCCTGGACCTCATGTGCGCGGGGACCCACCCGTTCGCGACGTGGGACAAGCAGCTGGTGACCGCCGACGACCGCTACGCCGAGCTGCTGGAGCGCACGCAGTGGTGGGGCCGGCAGATGCTCATCTGGGGCGTGCACGTGCACGTCGGCATCGACTCGGTGCACAAGGTCCTGCCGATCCTGAACTCGCTGCTGAACCACTACCCGCACCTGCAGGCGCTGTCGGCGTCCTCGCCGTACTGGACGGGTTTCGACACCGGGTTCGCCAGCAACCGCTCGCAGATGTTCCAGCAGCTGCCCACCGCCGGCCTGCCGTTCCAGTTCGGGGCCTGGAGCGAGTTCGAGGACTACGTCGACGACATGTTCGTCACCGGGGTCATCGACGGGTTGTCGGACGTGCGCTGGGACATCCGCCCCTCCCCGCGGTTGGGCACCATCGAGGTCCGGGTCTGCGACGGCACCCCGACGCTGCGCGAGCTGCGGGCGCTGACGGCCTTCGTGCACTGCCTCGTCGTGCACCTCGACCAGCGCCTGGAGGCCGGCGAGGAGCTGCCGACGATGCCGCCCTGGCACGTGCAGGAGAACAAGTGGCGCGCCGCCCGCTACGGGCTGGACGCGGAGATCATCGTCGACGCCGCCGGCGCCGAGCGCCTGGTCACCGACGACCTCGACGACTGGCTGACCCGGTTGCAGCCCGTCGCGCGGCAGCTGCACTGCGAGGAGGAGCTCGCCCTCGTGGCGGAGGTCCCCCGCCGGGGCGCCAGCTACCAGCGCCAGCGCGCCGCCTACCGCGCGGCCTGCGGGCGCGGCGAGGAGCAGCCGCTGGTGAGCGTGGTCGACGCGCTGGTCGCGGAGCTGCGCGAGGGCTGAGGCACCGGCGGGCGCTTGACGCTCCCCCGCTGCCGGAGGAGCGTTCGGACGTCCGCCCGGGAACGGCTCGGGCCGATCGGCCGGGGGTCCGCCGTGAGCGTCGTCTACGCCGTGGCCCACCGCATCGGGTTCACCCCCTGGGAGCGCGCGGGCGCGGCGAGCGCCGAGCGCTCCGCCGCGCTGCTGGCCCGCGAGGAGGCCGAGCGCAGCGCCCCCTACGGCCCTGCCCTCGACCTCGGCTGCGGGAGCGGCGCGCACGCGGTGGCGCTCGCCGAGCGCGGCTGGCGGGTGACGGCCGTCGACGCGGTCGGCGTCGCGGTGGGCCGGGCCCGGGCGCGGGCGCTCGCGCACGGCGTCGACGTCCGCGTCGTGCAGGCCGACGTGACGAGGATGGGGCCCGACCTGGTCGGCGGCGACGTCGACTTCTTCCTCGACGTCGGCTGCTTCCACGGGTTGCGGGACGCCCAGCGGGCGGCGATGGGCCGGTGCGTCACCGCCTGCGCGGCGAGGGGCGCGACGATGCTGGTGCTCGCCTTCCGGCCGGGGCACCGCGGGCCGCTGCCACGGGGTGCCGACCGCGCCGACCTGGCCGCGGCCTACCCCGGCTGGGACCTGATCGAGGACGCCGCCGCGGACGTGAGCGGCCTCCCGCTGCTCCTGCGGGGCAGCGCGCCGCACTGGTACCGGCTGCGCCGCAGCTGATGTCCGCGGCGGTCGGCACCCGTCGCCCGGTGGGCGCTCAGCCCGCTAGCACCTCGCTCACCGGGACCGACCGCATCCCGTGCGCCGCAGCCACTTCCGCACTGGTGAGCCGGCCCTCGTGGGTGGACAGCCCGTGCGCGAGCGCCTCGTCGGCGCGCAGCGCGGAACGCCACCCGCGGTCGGCGAGGGCGACGACGTAGGGCAGGGTCGCGTTCGTCAGCGCGTAGGTCGAGGTGTGCGGGACCGCGCCGGGCATGTTCGCGACGCAGTAGAAGACCGAGCCGTGCACGGGGAACGTCGGGTCGTCGTGGGTGGTGGGCCGGGAGTCGGCGAAGCAGCCGCCCTGGTCGATGGCGATGTCGACCAGCACCGACCCGGGGCGCATCCGCGCCACGAGCTCGTTGCTCACCAGCTTCGGGGCCCTGGCGCCGGGGACGAGGACGGCGCCGACGACGAGGTCGGCGGCCACCACGGCGCGCTGCAGCTCGTAGGAGTTGGAGGTGACCGTGCGCACGGCGCCGCCGAAGCGGGCGTCGACGGCGCGCAGCTTGGGGATCGACAGGTCCAGCACAGTCACCTCGGCGCCCATGCCGAGCGCGATCTGCGCGGCGTTCTGCCCGGAGACCCCGGCGCCGATGACGACGACGTCGGCGCCGCGCACGCCGGGGACACCGCCCATGAGGACACCGCGGCCCCCGCTGCCGGCGGAGTTCGCGCTCA
Organism: Kineococcus aridisoli; assembly: GCF_050871885.1. Lineage (NCBI taxonomy): Bacteria > Bacillati > Actinomycetota > Actinomycetes > Kineosporiales > Kineosporiaceae > Kineococcus > Kineococcus aridisoli. Next base: position 20,537 of record NZ_JBJLSF010000072.1, read on the forward strand.
TCAGGTGGTAGGCGCCGACCTGCGGGGCGAGCCGGCCGGCGACCTCGCTCATCGGCGCCAGCAGCGGCAGCGAGCGGTCGGGCAGCTGGACGGTCTCGTAGGCGATGGCGGTGGTCCCCGAGGCCAGCAGCGCGTCGGTGCACGTGCGCGAGGCGGCCAGGTGCAGGTAGGTGAACAGCACCTGCCCCCGGCGCAGGCGGTGGTGCTCGGACTCGACCGGTTCCTTGACCTTCAGCAGCAGCTCGGCGGCGCCCCACACCTCGTCGGCGTCGGCGACGACCTTGGCGCCGGCCGCCTCGAACTCGGCGTCGGGCAGCGAGCTGCCGGCGCCGGCGCCGGCCTCGAGCAGGACCTCGTGGCCGCGGCCGACGAGTTCGTGGACACCCGCGGGCGTCAGCGCCACGCGGTGCTCGCGGTTCTTGACCTCACGGGGAACGCCGATGCGCACGGGGGACTCCTCCTGCCGGTGGACCACGCCGTCGTGGTCGCGTCGTCGGGCTGACTGCTCCAGCGTGAAGATGAGCTGTCCCGGCGGCAAGGAACCCGTCGAAGATTCGTGGGAGGCTGGTCCTCGTGGAAGATCCTTCGCCGCGGACGGCCGTTCCGGGGGCACCGCCGAAGAAGCTGCGGCACGTGGTCGACCCGGTCGACCGCGCGATCCTGCGCGTGCTGGCCGCGGACGCCCGCACCACCAACGCCGCACTGGCGCAGCAGGTCGGCATCGCCGCCTCGACGTGCCTGCTGCGGGTGCGCGCCCTGCGCGAGTCGGGGGTGATCCGCGGCTTCCACGCCGACATCGACCCGGCGGCGCTCGGCCTGGACCTGGAGGCGATGATCGCGGTGAAGCTGGCCGCGCACGCCCGCGGCAGCATGGGCCCGTTCGTGGCCAGGATGCGCCGGCAGCCGGAGGTGCTCGACGTGTACTTCGTCGCCGGCGCCGACGACTACCTGCTGCACGTGGCGGTGGAGAGCACCGCGGCGCTGCGCGACTTCGTCGCCGAGCACCTCAACCGCGACCAGGACGTGGCCCTCACCGAGACCAGCCTGATCTTCGAGCACACCCGGGCGGCGGGCCGGACCTAGCGCCGGGGCGGGTCCGCGAGGGCGGACGGGGCCGGGGTCCGCCCGATCTCGTCGAGCACCCAGCGGACGGCGTCCAGCACGGCGTCGGGACGCTCGCGCGGCACGAGGTGCCCGCTGCCGGTGGCCACGGTGGAGCGGGTGCGCCTCGACAGCCCCAGCAACCGCCGCTGCCCGTCCTGCCAGACCTCCTCCAGCCGCCGGCCGGTGGCGGCGTCGATCCCCGCCGCCGCGTAGTCCTGGGCCACGCCCCGGGCGACGACCGCGACGGGCAGGTCGCCCAGGAACTGCCCGCGCACCCGGTCCTCGGTGGCGCCGATCGCCGCCGCCTCCTGCTCGCGGGCGCGGAAGTACGCCGGGGAGGCGGTGACGTCCAGGAACTCCGCCCGGGCGTCCGCGGGCACGCTCGCGCCGAGCAGCACCGGCGCCAGCGTCCGCAGCGCGCCGGTCTCCGCGAGCGCCGCGAGCAGCCGCCAGGAGGGCTGCGCGGCCGGGCCGGCCGTGCGCAGCAGCTCCGCCGTGCGCCGGGCGTCGTCCTCGGGGCGGGCGTCGACGAGCACGAGACCGGCGACCTCGGCCGGGTGCGCGGCCGCGAACTCCCGCACGAACAACCCGCCCATCGAGTGCCCGACGAGGACGTACGGGGGTTCCGCACCGCTGCGCCGCAGCGCCTCGCGCAGCTCGGCGACGACGTTCGCGCCGGTGCGCGCCAGCGCGGAGGCGGTGCTGCGGCCGTAGCCGGCGCGGTCGTAGGCGACGACGGGCGCCGGCAGGTCCCAGCGCTGCAGGACGCGCGCGAAGGAGGCGCTCGTCTCCCCGCTGCCGGCCTCCAGGACGACGACCGGGCCGTCCGCACCACCTCCGCCGCGGCCGACACCTCCGCCGCGGCGCACCAGGTGCAGCACCGCGCTGCCGACGTCGACGCGCAGGCTGCCGGCCGGTGCGGGCGGGCGCCCGCTCCAGCGGGCGAGGCGCTCCCCCGCCGCGCCTCCGGCGAGCAGGGCCGGCGGGGTCAGCAGCACGCGCAGCGCCGTGCGCCGCCGCAGGCTCACCGCCGCCCTCCGGCGGGCGCCGCCGGCGGGGTGCGCGGGGCGGTGCGCGGGGGGTTCTTCGGCCAGACCGTGTACGACAGCGCCCAGAGCAGCTCCACCGCGCAGACGATCCCCAGCAGCGGGAAGAACTGGTCGAGGGCGCCGGTGCGGGCGGGGTCGTCGACCCAGCGCTGCACGCCGGCGAGCAGCCCGGCGGCGATCAGCGCCGCGAGCAGGGTGCGCAGCACGTCGCCCCAGCAGCGCAGCGCGTACGCCCGCCCGTGCAGGCGGACGGGGGCCGGGCCGCCGGCGAAGCGGGAGGCGAACCGGACGTCCGCCCACGCCACCAGGCGCCGGCCGTAGGCGATCGTGAGCCCGAGGTAGAGCGCGGCCAGGCCGTGCGCCCAGGTGGCCTCGGCCCCCGAGCGCAGGTGGGCGGCGGTCGCCACGAGCAGGACCAGGTCGAGCAGCGGCACCGCGGCCAGCAGCGCACCGCCGGCGCGCGGGGCGCGCAGCGGGTAGCGGGCCAGCAGCCCCGCTCCGACGAGCACCCAGAAACCGACCTCGCAGCCGGCGATGAGCAGCAGCACTGCGTCCTCCTCGGGACGACGACTTTGTGAGCACGACTGTGCTCGCAAAGAAGCTAGCACGGTCGTGCTACTTCCCAGGTAGGGTTCCCGGGTGCCCAAGCTCATCGACCACGCCGCCCGGGAGGTCGAGGTCGCCGAGGCCGCCTGGCGGGTGGCGGCCCGCGACGGGGTGCGCGGGGTCTCCGTGCGCAGCGTCGCCGCCGAGGCCGGGCTCGCCACCGCCTCGCTGCGCCGCGCCTTCCCCACCCAGGCGTCCCTGCTGGCCTACTGCCTCGACCTGGCGCGCCGCCGCGCCGCCGCCCGCCTGGCCGACCTCGACGAGGTCACCGGCGTCGACTCCGCCTGCACCGTCCTCGCCGAACTGCTCCCCCTGGACGCCGGGCGCCGCCTGGAGGCGGAGGTCCAGATCGCGCTCGGCGTCGCGGCCCTGGCCGACGCCGACCTGCGACCCGTCGCCGACGCCGCGCACGAGGACGTCGCCCTCGCCTGCCGCTACGTCGTCCAGGCGCTCACCGGCGGCGACCCGGGCAGACCCGCCGGCGGCGACCCGGGGAAACCCGCCGGGGACGCCACCGAGGACCGGGTCGCGCACCTGCACGCCCTGCTCGACGGGCTGGCGCTGCACCTGGTGCGCCGGCCCCCGGACGCCCCGACCGGCTGGGCCGTGCAGGTCCTGCGCGAGCACCTCGGCGCGCTCGCCGCGCGGACGACCCAGGACCCGCCCCGCGGGTCGTGACGACGCCCGGACGTCGCGGTCATGGCCGGGCCGATGCCGTAGGTCCAGTGAACAAGTAGCCGATGACCGACCTTGCTGACAGGAGCGACCGGGACCGCCACGATCAGCTGATGAGCATGGAAGGACTACGCCCAGCCCTCGCTCCCACGGCCGGGGAGTGGATCGCTGAGCGGCTGCGCGGCTTCGGCAGCACCGTCGCCTGCAACGTGCCGACCGGGTTCGCGGCTTACGCGCGCGTCCTGCACCCCGTGGACCTCTTCGCACCCCCCGCCGACTTCGCGAACGACCCCACAGCCGACCCGGCAGAGCACAGCGCGATGCTGACGTGGACGCAGGTGTGCGAACGCACCGGCCGCACCCCGCACGCCCTCATGCAGTGGCGTTCCATCACGACCCCCGCGCCTGGTGTGCAGCTGCCGCTGTCCTCCGAAGGACGGTGGGACGAGGTGACCGTGCAGGAGGGGACGCTGGAACCGCCGGCGTTGAGCTCACTGCTGGACGTCCTGGCCCCCTTCACCGGGGAGCAGGAGTGCCACCACGCCCTGTGGGAGGGCTACGGCTGGCTGACCGGCGCCAGCTCCTTCCTCGTCTTCGCCCACGCCGACAGCGAGGGCGGGCCGCCACCTCCGCCCCCACAACCGGCGCAGGTGCCGCCCCAGCTGCAGCAGGCCTTGACCGCGCCTCGCTTGTCGCTGCCTGGACGCGACTACCTGCTTTTTGCCGGGCCGCTACGCGCGGCACTGGCCATGGGGCACCAGGTCACCGACGACTGGTTCGACCCGCAGTCGCCAAACCTGCTGTGGCCGGCGGACCGCTCCTGGTGCCTGACCAGCGAGATCGACTTCGACTCCACGCTGATCGGGGGGTCGGTCGAGCTCATCGAGGCGGTGCTGGCCGCACGGGGGTTGGAGGCGTGGGCGGTGCAGGAGGAGGACGACCTCAGCCTCTTCGCCGACACGCTCAACACGTGAACCTCGGCGAGCTCGGGGCGACGCATTCAGACAAGACGGCATCCACGCGTGTGCTGGCCGCAACTTCACGGTCATCCCGCGGTGCGCGCAGAAGCATGATCATCTCGCGCGTCCGCGTCGTCGTCCTAGCCCGGGCGCCTCGACCCCCCAGTCCCCCACATGGGGCAGTCGCCGGCGAAGTCGCGGCCAGCAGAGCACCACAGCAGGCACAGTGACCCGCGTGTCACAGCCGCGCCGCGACTCCTCGACGCCCACCCCAGGAAGAGCCGA